>NZ_VIKA01000320.1 GCF_006704265.1 Elioraea sp. Yellowstone
CACCATCGCCTCCGCCAACGCCTTCCTCTACGCCGCCTCCGTCATGCTCCTGCTGCGCCGCCTCGCACGTTCCACATGAGATTCGAGACAGACTCTTAGGAAACCCGCTCACACTTGCTCTTGCAATGCGGGATGCAGTAAGCAGGAAGGCTGAGGGCCAGTTCAAGTACAACCACACGACCATCCCTCGGGCACGCTCGGTGGGCCGAACACATCCGATCGCAGAGTAGATATCGACGAACACGCCATTTTGCGTCTCGGTTATCTTTCCGGTTTGACGCGGTCAATCGCAAGGGGGTATTGTACCGAGCTTGCAAAGAAGGAGGGGAGCATGAATCGCAGAGTGGTTGTTGCAGGGTTGGCTTGTTGTCTCATCGGAGCGCCGGCCTTCGGCCAATCGCCCCAATACCAACGAGGATACACGCGCCGCGACGGCACGTACGTCGCTCCCCACATGCGCACCCGGCCAGACGGCAATCCCTGGAACAACTATTCCACGCGCGGCAACGTGAATCCCTACACTGGGCGAGGTGGAACGGTCGATCCATACCGTCCACCCTCGTACGGCGGTCGGCGGCGCTAGAGTGAAGTCCCGCCGGGGGGCCGCAAGGCCCGCCCGGCGCCGCCCCCCCCCGCCCGGCGCCCCGCCCCCCCCCCCCGCCCGGGCCCGCCCCCCGCCCGCCCCGGGCCGCGGCGCGCGCGACGCCGG
>NZ_VIKA01000321.1 GCF_006704265.1 Elioraea sp. Yellowstone
GCGCCAGCGCGCGCGCGCGCTGGCGCGTGCCGTCGAGCTCGAGCTGCGCGAGGGCCGGATCGGTGCGCCCGAGGCGGCCGCACGGCTCGAGCCGCTGCTCTACGCCTGGCGCGGCGACAACTTCGAGCGGGCGCTCAGGCTGCGTGCGGCCGAGCTGCGCGCCCAGTCGGGCGACTGGGCGGGCGCGCTCGCGCTGCTGCGCGAGACCGCCTCGCTGTTCGCCGATCGCGCCGGCGAGATCCGCGCCCGGCTGGGCGAGGCCTTCGCCGCGCTGTTCCGCGACGGCGCGGCCGATACCCTGCCGCCGGTGCAGGCGGTCGCGCTGTTCGAGGAGAACGCCGATCTCCTGCCGCCCGGTCCCGCCGGCGACGAGATGGTCGCGCGGCTGGCGGAACGGCTGGTCGCGCTCGACCTGACGGGGCGCGCCGGCGTGACGCTCGAGCGGCTGATGGCCTCGCAGCCCGAGCGCGGCATCGACCGCGCCCGCACGGGACTGCGGCTCGCGCGGCTGAAGCTTGCCGACCGCGACGCCGCCGGGGCGCTCGCCGCGCTGGCCGCGAGCGAGCCGCATCTGCCGCCGCCCTCCCTGGCCGCCGAGCGCCTGGCGCTGCGTGCCCGCGCGCTCGCCGCGGCAGGACGGCCCGACGAGGCCCGCGCGCTGCTCGCTCCGGCCACCGATCCGCTCGCCCTCGACGTGCGCGCCGAACT
>NZ_VIKA01000322.1 GCF_006704265.1 Elioraea sp. Yellowstone
GGGGACGAGTGCGCGGCCCAGCTCGCGATCGCCCGCGGCGGGCGGGCGGGCGCGACCCCTGCTCCGGAAACCGCCCCGTCCGAGCAGCGGACACCGATCGAACAGCAGCCGCCGCAGCAACAGCAGCAACAGCAGCGGCCGGCCAGCCCCTTGCAGCAGCTCCTGCCGCGCCTCGGCCGATGAGGCGCTTCTGGGAGCGCGCCGAGGCCGTGCCGCGGGAGGGCGGCTGGGGGGTCGTGCTGGACGGCCGCCCGCTGCGCCTGCCCTCCGGCACGACGCTCAGCGTGCCGACCCGCGCGCTCGCCGAGGCGATCGCCGAGGAGTGGCGGTCGGCCGGCGGCGCGAAGGGGGCGGAGGTGCGGCTCGCCGCGCTCGGTGTGACGCGGGTGATCGCGACTGCGATCGACCGTGTGGCACCCGATCCCGAGGCGACAGTTGCGGCGCTGGCCAAGTATGGTGCCGCCGACCTGCTCTGCTACCGCGCCGAGTTCCCGCCCGAACTCGCCGCACGCCAAGCCGAACGCTGGCAGCCGCTGCTGGACTGGGCTGCGCTCGCCCTCGATGCGCCGCTCGCGGTCACGGCGGGGGTGGTGCCGGTGGCGCAGCCGCCGGCCGCGCTCGCCGCCTTGCGCGGGGCGCTCGCGCGCCGCAGCCCGGT
>NZ_VIKA01000323.1 GCF_006704265.1 Elioraea sp. Yellowstone
CACCGTGGGGGAGCGCGAGGCGCTGGCGCTCAGGCTGCGCGCGGCAAGCCTGGCTCAGCCGATGCGCGCGACGATGGCGTGCCCGGGCTGCGGCGAGACGCTGGAGTTTGCGCTCGATCCGGAGGGCCTCGCCCGCACGGCCGGGGCGCCCATCGGCACGGCGACGCTGGAGGTCGACGGCTACCGCCTGACCTGCCGGCCGGTCACGGGTCTCGACCAGGAGGCGGCCGCGGCCGCGCCGGATGCCGAGCCCGGGCGCCTGCTGTTGGCGCGCTGCGTGCAGGCGACGGATCCGCGCGGGGCGCCGGTTGCGGCCGAAACGCTGCCCGAGGAGATCGCCGACCGTGCGGCCGAGGCGGTGCTCGGTCTCGATCCCGCGGCGGAGACGACCCTGGCCGCGACCTGCCCGGCCTGCGACATCGCCGTGTCGGGATCGCTCGATGCCGGCGCCTTCGTGCTGACCGAACTCGCCCGGCATGCCGCCTCGCTGCCGGCGGAGGTGCTGGCGATCGCGCGCGCCACGGGCTGGCGCGAGGCGGAGATCCTGGCGATGCCGCCGGCGCGACGCCGACGCTACGCCCGGCTGCTGACGCCGGAGGCGCGCGCATGAGCCTCGCACGCCTCGCCGCCATCGCCCGCCGCGGCGCCGTGCCGGTC
>NZ_VIKA01000324.1 GCF_006704265.1 Elioraea sp. Yellowstone
GGCCGGCGGTGCCGGCCGCATGTCCGGGGCCGGCGCCGGGTCCACGCGCGCGGTCGCGGCGGACGGGGCGTCCGGAATGGGTGTCGGCAGGACGGGCGACGGCGCAACCGCTGCCGGCGGGACGGGTGCCGGCGGGGCGGCCGGGAGCGGGTCGGCGGGTGGCGCCTGCAGCACCTGCAGCGCGCCGCCCTCCTCGCGCGGCGCGAGCAGGGCGATCGGCGGCGTCGCCGCACCCGGCGCGACCGGCCGGCCGGCGACATCGCGGTCGCGTTCGGGCACCACAAGCACCACGGAGGAGGCCGACTCCCGGACCGTGCCGTCGGGGTTGCGCGCGCGCAAGGAGAGCTCGTGCCCGCCGGGCGGCATCGGTGCGGCGGGCACGAACACCCACTCGCCGCGGTCGTCCGCCTTCACCCGGCCGATCTCGTTCGCCCCGTCGAGGATCACGATCTCGGCGTGCGGCGCGGCGCGGCCCGCCATCACGGCGTCGCCGCGGGCGTTCACGCGCACGATGTCGAAGCTCGGGCCCGGCGGCGGCGGGGCGGCCCGCCCCGGCGCGCGGCCGGGGGGTGCGCCCCCCGGCGGCCGCGGCCTGGGGGGGGGCGGGGGGGGCGCCCGCCGCGCTCGCCGCCGCGCCCCGGGACACGCT
>NZ_VIKA01000325.1 GCF_006704265.1 Elioraea sp. Yellowstone
GTCGGGCGCGGCGTGCGGCGGCGGGCCGAGGCTGCGGCTGCGGCTGCGGCCGCAGCGGGCTCGGCCGGCGGCGGAAAGGCGGGGTGGCGCGTGCGCAGCACCAGCCAGACCGACCAGGAGGCGAGCAGGAACAGGAGACCCGCGAGGTCGAGGAGCGAGAACCAGCGCGCCGCGCCGGTCATCGCATAGGCCAGGACCAGCTTCAGCGCCACGATCGCGAGCCCGCCGATCATCAGGGGCGGCGCCACTTCGCCGATCACCGCGAGCGAGGGATGCAGCCCGGCGCGGGGATCGGCCATCCCCGCCGCCGCGCGACGGCGCGCCTCGGCCCGGATGCGGTCGCGCCGCGCCAGCGCGCGCCAGACCAGCGCCGCCCCGGCGGCGAACAGGATCACACCCGCGATGTCCTGCATCCTCGTCCTCCTCGCGATGGGTGCGCGCCCTCCGCCGGCACCGCCCGCGCTTCCGGCTCAGCGCAGCGCGCGCGCCGGACGGGCGGCGCGGCCGTCCCGCTCGAGCCGGTCGTAGAGCGCGACCAGCCAGGCGACCCGCGCCTCGAGGCCGCGCAGGGCGCGGGGCGGGGGCGGGGCGGCGGAGGCCGCCGCGACCAGGAAGGCGGTCGC
>NZ_VIKA01000326.1 GCF_006704265.1 Elioraea sp. Yellowstone
GCGCTCCGCTGCGCGCAACCAGGGGCTACGCTCCGCGCCCCTCCCTCGGCTCCTACACCACTCGAAGAGACATTAACGTGAGCAGCCGCAGTCGTTGCGAGCGGGGAGCTTGCGCCGGTTCTGGCGCGGCAGGGTCTTCAGGGCGCTGGGAGGCCGATGATCGACCCCCATTTCCGATCATCGGCCGATCCGGCAAATCATCAGATCAGTGGGCGGGCCTGCGGCCTGTGACTTCGCCTTTCTTGGGCGCCTTGGCGGTGGGAATCGGTCGAGTGTCCGAAAGATGCCGAATTTTTCGTGCGCCTTGAGCCGTGCCAGTGCCTCCGACTACCCCAGGTGCCGGTGTCCACGATCTGCGGTGTGCCACCTCGCGCGATGATGATACGCCCGCCCGTGCACAGGTATGACGAACGCCCCCTTGCCATGGCCGACTTTGTGACCTGAGCAAAGCACAACACGCTGGAGAATCGGAGTTGTTGGGGCGCAGGCCGGACGGACCGTCCGGCCTGAGAGTCTGTCTCGAATCTTATGTGGAACGTGCGAGGCGGCGCAGCAGGAGCATGACGGAGGCGGCGTAGAGGAAGGCGTTGGCGGAGGCGATGGTG
>NZ_VIKA01000327.1 GCF_006704265.1 Elioraea sp. Yellowstone
GCTGCCGCCGGGCGCGGTGCACCAGGGGCTCGCGGCGCTGGTCGATCCGCTGCGCCCGCCGCCGCTCGCCGAGGTCCTGGCCGCCTCGCCCGGCCCGGTCCTGGTGCTCGACCAGGTGACCGACCCGCGCAATGTCGGCGCGATCCTGCGCTCGGCGGCTGCGTTCGGCGCGGCCGCGGTGATCGTGCAGGACCGCCATGCGCCGCTCGAGGGCGGGGCGATGGCGCGCGCGGCCGCAGGTGCCCTCGAACGCATCCCGCTGCTGCGCGCGGTGAACCTCGCGCGCACGCTCCAGGCGCTGAAGCAGGCCGGGCTCTGGGTCGTCGGCCTCGATGCCGGCGCGGCCGGGCCGCTCGATGCCGCCGCCCTCGCCGATCGCCGCCTTGCCCTCGTGCTGGGGGCCGAGGACGAGGGGATGCGCCGGCTGACGCGCGAGGCCTGCGACCTGACGGCGCGGCTGCCGCAGACGCGCGCGGTGGAGAGCCTGAACGTCTCGGTCGCGGCCGCGGTGGCGCTCTATGCCGTCCAGGCCGCACGGCCGGAGCGGGTCGCGTGACCGACGATCCCGATCGCGCCGACCGGGCGGCCGCGGCGCTCGCCAC
>NZ_VIKA01000328.1 GCF_006704265.1 Elioraea sp. Yellowstone
GCCGCAGGCGGTGCCGGTGCGGCCGGGACGGTCGGGCGCAGCGCCGGGGCAGGTGCGGCGACCGCGCGCAGCGCCGCCAGCAGGTCGGTCGGCCTGACGGCGGGGTCGACCGGGCGCAGGCCCCAGCCGGCGAGCACCGGCTGCTCGTCCACCAGCACGATATCGCCAGTGCCCGGGCCCTCGCAGGCGACCGCCAGCACCTCGCCGAGCATGCGGTTGGAAGGGTTGCGATCGGCCTTCAGCCGCTCCGCCTCGCGCACGAGATCCTCGATGAGCGCGGCAACGCGCGCCGCGACCGCGCGCTGCTCGGGCTCGGGCAGGTCGTCGAGGCGGCGAATCTCGCCCGGCAGGTCGGTGAACCACTGGACGCGATCGGGCAGCGGGTTGGCAGCGGCGAACAGCGCCGCGTGCTCGGCCATGCCCTGCGCGCGCAGATGGTCCTGGATCTGCGGCCTATAGTCCTGGGCGGTGCCCTCGAAGACGCGCACGGGGCGGCGCTCCTCGCGCCGGATCTCGGCGATCTGCCGGAGCGCGGCCACGCCGGCCTCAGTTCCGGGCCGGCGCCGCCGGGGCGGCCGGCGCAGCGGGCGGGGTC
>NZ_VIKA01000329.1 GCF_006704265.1 Elioraea sp. Yellowstone
CCGCTGCGGCACCCGCCGCCAGCGCGGCCACACCGGCGGCGAGCGCGAGCGTGGCGACCTGGTACTGGACACGGAGCGTCTCCGCGTCCGTCGGCCCGCCGAGCACGGCGATCCCGGCCGCGACCGCTGCCGGCACGACCACGGCCACGGCGAGGCCTGCGCCCGCGCAGGTCGCGGCGAAGGCGCGGAACGCGATCGGCGACGCCGCCACCGCCAGTCCGGTCACGGTCATGGCCGGACCGAGCAGCGCGATCTCGGCGAGCTTGCGCGGCAGGCTTGCGGTCCCACCGCTCCAGGCACCCGCGATCGCGAGCCAGAGCGCGAGCGCGCCCTGCAACGCCAGGACCAGCGCCGCCTCGGCACCGACCCGGTACGGGCGGGCGAGCAGGCGCCAGAGCGCAAGGCCGCACGCGAGCGCGAGCAGCGGCGGGGTGATGTCGAGCGGCAGATGGACGAGCCCGGGCAAGCCCTTCAGCGCCGCGGCGAACTGCAGCCCGGCCGCGGCCACGCCGAGCGCGGCCGCGGCGGGTGATCCGGCCGCGTCGTCCGGGTCAGTCCGCACGACGGCGGCCTCCGGCG
>NZ_VIKA01000032.1 GCF_006704265.1 Elioraea sp. Yellowstone
GGCGCAGCCGGCCCGGCCCGCGCCCACCGCCGGCGCGCAGGCCGCCGCGGGCGCACGCGGGACGCAACTCCTCACCACCTGCCGCGCGATCGTCGCCGTCGCCTCGGGCAAGGGCGGGGTCGGCAAGTCGACCACGGCGGCCAATCTCGCCATCGCCCTCGCCCAGAACGGCTTGAGGGTCGGGCTCCTGGACGCCGACATCTACGGCCCCTCGATGCCGCGCATGCTCGGCATCCGCGGCCGACCGCATGCCGCCGGGCAGATGCTCGCGCCGATGGAGAAGTGGGGGCTCAAGGTGATGTCGATCGGCTTCCTCGTCGAGGAGGAGACGCCGATGATCTGGCGCGGGCCGATGGTGATGGGCGCGCTCGAGCAGATGATGGGCCAGGTGCTCTGGGGCGAGCTCGACATCATGGTGGTGGACATGCCGCCGGGCACGGGCGATGCGCAGCTCACCATGGCGCAGCGCGTGCCGCTCACCGGTGCGGTCATCGTCTCCACGCCGCAGGACGTCGCCTTGATCGACGCGCGGCGCGGCATGGCGATGTTCGCGCGCACCAACGTGCCGGTGCTGGGGCTGATCGAGAACATGAGCTTCTTCCGCTGCCCCAATTGCGGCCATCGCAGCGACATCTTCGGCCATGGCGGCGCCCGGCGCGAGGCCGAGCGCCTGGGCGCGGAGTTCCTCGGCGAGATCCCGATCGCGCTCGACATCCGCACCACATCCGACGAGGGCACGCCGATCGCCGCCACCATGCCCGACAGTGCGGAGGCGGGGCTCTATCGCGCGATCGCCGCGCGCGTCTGGGAGAAGTGCGGCGCCGTGCTGGCCCGGCGCGCGGAGGCCGCGCCGCGCATCGTCGTCGAGTAGCGGCCGCCCTCGCCGGTCCGGCGGCCCGGGGCGGCCGGCGATCAGCCGGCGCGGCGGCGCACGGCCGGGGCGGCGCAGGCCAGGGCGAGCCCGGCCCAGAGTCCGGCCAGCATGGCCGGCCAGCAGGCCGCGGCGACCAGCCCCGCGGCCCCGCCGGCGCGGGCCATCATCAGCGTGGTGGCAGCGATCCTGGGCATGACGGGGATGATCGCACCGGATTGTTGCCCATCCGTGAAGGGATCACGGCCGCGTCGCGGCAAGCGCGTCGGTCTCCGCCGCCCGGGGCAGGCTGCCCTGGGTGCCCGGCCGCGTGCAGGCCAGCGCCGCGGCCGCCGCGGCACGACGCATTGCCGCGGCGAGGTCGAGGCCGCGATCGAGGGCGGACGCCAGCACGCCGACGAAGGCGTCGCCGGCGGCCGTGGTGTCGATCGCGGCGACAGGAAAGGCCGGCTGGTGCTGCAGGCGCCCGCCCTGGGCCAGTTCCGCCCCGGCCTCGCCGCGCGTCACCAGCACGGCGGTGCCGAGGCGGCGGGCGAGCGCGGCGGGCTCGGCCTCGCTGCCGAGGGCAGCGGCAAGCTGCGCCGCCTCGCCGGCATTCACCACGACCACCGCTGCGGTCGCCAGCGCATCGAGCGCGATCCCACCGAAGGGCGCGAGGTTCACCACTGCGCGCGCCCCGCGCGCGCGGGCGCGCAGGAGGAGCTGGGCGGTCTCGCCGGCGTCGCACTCGCGCTGGACCACCAGTACCGTGTCCGGCCCGAGGGCGGCGTCCTCCACCTGCGCGGCCGAGGCGGCGAGGTTGACGCCGGGCGCGACCGCGATCTGGTTGCGCCCCTCGCGATCCACCGCGATCGCGGCGCAGCCGGTCGAGCCTTCGAGCGTCGCGACGCGCCCGAGATCGACCCCCGCCTCGCGCAGCAGCGCAAGCGCGGGCTCGGCAAAGGCATCGCGCCCGACGGCGCCCGCGAGCGCGACGGTCGCGCCGTCGCGCGCCGCGGCGACCGCCTGGTTCGCGCCCTTGCCGCCCGGCTCGGCGCGCATCTCGGTGCCGAGCACGGTCTCGCCCGGCGCCGGCAGATGCGGCAGGCGGAAGATCAGGTCGAGATTGATCGAGCCGAAGACGAGCACGCTCATCGGGCGAGCCCCACCGCCTCGGCCATCTCGCGCCACTCGCGCTTCGACAGCCCGCTGGTCTCCGCCGTGACCGTCTCGCCCGCCATCATCCGCCGCAGGCAGGCGAGCATCGGCGCCGACAGCGTCACCGCTCCCAGGCGGTAGTCGAGGAAGGCCTGGTGGGTGATCGGCACCCAGGCCTTCAGCACCTCCAGCAGCGCCTCGGCATAGGCGCGGATCTCGTACTGCGCATGGGCGTCGGCGCGAAGGCGAAGGAAATGCATGAAGTTGTGCAGGTCGGTCTTCCAGTACCACTGCGTGTAGAGGTTCAGCGTCAGGTTCATGCGCGCAAGCTCGCGCGCGAGCCCCCGGCGCGTCGGATCGGCGGGTGCGCCGTCCTCGCCCTCGTTCAGCAGCCAGGCATAGTGGTCGTAGCAGCGCCGGGCGTCCTCGCGCAGCAGCCGCAGCACCGCCTCGGCCTCTTCGGCCCCGAGCACCTCGCCACGGCCCTGGCGGTTGGCCGCACTCTGCGCGGCGAGGTGTTCGGGAGCGGGGATGTAGAACTCGCGATCCAGCACCGAGTAGCGGGCCGAGTACTCGTTCACGTTGGCGGTGCGGTGGCGGATCCACTGGCGCGCGACGAAGATCGGCAGCTTCACGTGCAGCTTGATCTCGGCCATCTCGAACGGCGTCGAGTGCCAGTGGCGCATCAGGTAGCGGATCAGCCCGGCATCGTCCTGCACCCGCCGCGTGCCCCGGCCGTAGGAGACACGCGCGGCCTGCACCACCGCCGCATCGTCGCCCATGTAGTCGACCACGCGCACGAAACCGTGGTCGAGCACCGGGATCGGGCGGTGCAGCAGCGCCTCCATCGCCGCCACGGTGGGCCTCAGCGTCGGCCGCGCCTCGGCACGCGCCGCCTCGATCTCGGCCCTCTGCTCATCGGTCAGTTGCATCTTGGCTCCCGTGCCGGCGAGTCGCCGGGCTTCCGCATGACGGCTGCGTTTCCTATATTCGGGGCTGCCGGGGCAACCCGGCTATGGCGATAAACGGCGCGTGGAATAAGCGTTGCGGACCCGGGGGCAGTGCCCGGCGCCTCCACCAGCACCGCCTCGGCTGTGGCGGAGTGCGGGGGCGAAACAGGCTCGACGCGCGTGGTAAAGACCCGCCTTTCGCCCGGCATGGTACCGCCGTCATCGGGCCGATCATAAGTGCCAACGACAACAGCCGTATGGCGCTCGCTGCCTGACGTAGTCTAGGCAAGCGCGGTCCGGGGGGCACCGGGCAACAGAAGCCCCCCACTCAGCCGCCCGCCCTCGGGGTGGTGCGGTGCCGCAAGGGACGGACCGGGAACGGGCGGGGGGACGGACAGGACAGGTGATGGCAGGGGACGAGCCGGGGCTGAAGGACAGCCTGCTGCCCTACGAGGCATGGATCCAGGAGAGCCTGCGCAACGTGATGCGGCTCGCGCTCGAGCGCACCGCGCGCGAGGGGCTGCCCGGCGAGCACCACTTCTACCTCACCTTCCGCACCGATCATCCGGCGGTACGCATGCCGGCACGGCTGAAGGCGCAGTACCCGCACGAGATGACCGTGGTGCTGCAGCACCAGTTCGAGTCGCTCGAGGTGGATGCCCAGGGCTTCGCCGTGACGCTGTTCTTCGGGGGCGTGCCGGCGCATCTGACCGTGCCCTGGGCGGCAGTCACCCAGTTCGCCGATCCTTCCGTGCGCTTCGGCCTGCGCTTCGACGCGCCAGGCGCCGAGCCCGGCCTGGACCCGGGTCGACCGGCCGCCGGCCCGGAGGAGGCCGAGGCGGAGCCCGCGCCGCCGGCCGAGGCGTCGCAGGTCGTCAGTCTCGACGCCTTCCGCAAGCGCCCACCGCGCAACTGACCTCGGTTGGCCGCGCCGAGCGCGGCGTGCCATAAGCCCCGCCGCCCAGCACTCCAGGGAGGCCGCCCCATGAACGCGCCGCTCAACCGCCCCGCCCGCACGGGCGAGTTCCGCTACAGCCCGATGTTCCCACTCGGGCCGGACGCCACCCCATGGAAGCGGCTGGACCTGCCCGGCGTCGCCGCGATCGAGGCGGCCGGGCGGCGCGTCCTGACGATCGCCCCCGAGGCGCTGACCGAGCTCGCCTTCCAGGCCTTCCGCGACGTCTCGCACCTGCTGCGCCCGGGCCATCTGCGCCAGCTCCGCGCCATCCTCGACGACCCGGAGGCCTCGGAGAACGACCGCTACGTGGCGCTCGAGTTCCTGAAGAACGCCAACATCGCCGCGGGCGGCATCCTGCCGATGTGCCAGGACACGGGCACGGCGATCGTGTTCGGCAAGAAGGGCCAGCGCGTCTGGGTCGAGGGGAACGAGGAGGAGGCGATCAGCCGCGGCGTGTTCCGCACCTTCACCGAGACGAACCTGCGCTACTCGCAGATGGCGCCGCTCTCGATGTTCGAGGAGGTGAACACCGGCAACAACCTGCCGGTGCAGTTCGACATCATGGCCGCCCCGGGCGACGACCACGCCGACGAGTTCCACCTGATGTTCGTCGCCAAGGGCGGCGGCAGCGCCAACAAGACCTTCCTCTACCAGGAGACCCGCGCGATCCTGAACCCGGAGCGCCTGTACCAGTTCATCGAGACGAAGATGAAGACGCTCGGCACCTCGGCCTGCCCGCCCTACCATCTGGCGATCGTGATCGGCGGCACCTCGGCCGAGGCGACGCTGAAGACGGTGAAGCTCGCCTCGACGCGCTGGCTCGACGGGCTGCCGACCAAAGGCAGCCCGGCCGGCCACGCCTTCCGTGATCTCGAGGCCGAGCTGCGGGTGCTGGAGATCAGCCGGCGCTTGGGCATCGGCGCGCAATTCGGCGGCAAGTACTTCTGCCACGACGTGCGGGTGATCCGCCTGCCGCGCCACGGCGCGAGCCTGCCCGTCGGCATCGGCGTCTCCTGCTCGGCCGACCGGCAGATCCTGGCGAAGGTGACGCCAGAGGGCGTGTTCCTCGAGCAGCTCGAGACGGACCCCGCGAAGTACCTGCCCGAGACGACCGACGACCAGCTCGGCGGCGAGGCAGTCGCGATCGACCTGACCCGGCCGATGGACGAGATCCGCGCGACCCTGTCCAGGTATCCGGTGAGGACGCGCGTCATGTTGACGGGACCGATGGTGGTGGCGCGCGACATCGCGCATGCGAAGATCAAGGAGCGGCTCGACCGCGGCGAGCCCATGCCCGAGTACCTGCGCAACCACCCGGTCTACTACGCCGGGCCGGCGAAGACCCCCGCGGGCTACGCCACCGGCAGTTTCGGCCCGACCACCGCGGGCCGGATGGACTCCTATGTCGAGCAGTTCCAGGCCGCCGGCGGCTCCTTCGTCATGCTCGCCAAGGGCAACCGCTCGCGCGCGGTGCGCGAGGCATGCCGGAAACACGGCGGGTTCTATCTCGCGAGCATCGGCGGGCCGGCCGCGCGGCTCGCGAAGGACTGCATCCGCAAGGTCGAGGTGCTGGAATACCCCGAGCTCGGCATGGAAGCGGTCTGGCGCATCGAGGTCGAGAACTTCCCCGCCTTCATCGTCATCGACGACAAGGGCAACGACTTCTACGACGGGCTCGAGTAAGCAGGAAACCGTCGGGCGGGGCCGCAAGGCCCCTCCCGCGCCACCCCGGGAACCTCATCATGCGCACGCACATCACCTCCGGCTCGCTGTTCGAGGAGCAGATCGGCTACTCCCGCGCCGTGGTCGACGGCGACTATGTCTGGATGTCGGGCACCACCGGCTACGACTACGCGACCATGACGATCGCCGACGACGTGGTCGCCCAGGCCGAACAGTGCTTCAGGAACATCGCCGCGGCGCTGGCCCAGGCCGGCTGCTCGCTCGACGACGTCGTGCGCGCCTTCTTCATCGTGCCGAAGCGCGAGGACTGGGAGCCGTGCTGGCCGGTGATCAAGAAGTACCTCGGCAAGGCCCGCCCGACCTCGACCCTGATCCATGCCGGGCTCGCCACCGACGCGATGCGCATCGAGATCGAGGTGACCGCGAAGCTGCCGAAGGCCGGCTGATGCGCTTCGCCGTCGACCGCCTGGATCATCTGGTGATCACGGTGAAGGACGTCGAGATCGCCGCCGCCTGGTACCAGAGGGTACTGGGGATGGAACGGATCGCCTTCGGCCCACAGCTCCGCACCGCGCTCGCCTTCGGCGGGCAGAAGATCAACCTGCGCCCGGTCGAGGCGACGCAGCAGGAGTGGTTCTCGGGCGTGGCGGCGGCTCCGGGCACGCAGGACCTCTGCTTCGTCGTCACGGTGACCGCCGACGAGGTGATCGCGCATCTGCACGATCTCGGCGTGGCCGTGGAGCTCGGCCCGGTGGCGAAGGAGGGCGCGCTCGGCCCGATCACCTCGGTCTATTGCCGCGACCCCGACGGCAACCTGATCGAGATCGCCACCTACGCGTGAGGGTGCGGGAGCGGACGTGTTCGCGCTCACCGACTACGACTACGCGCTGCCGCCGGAGCGGATCGCGCAGGAGCCGGCGCGGCCGCGCGACGCGGCGCGCCTCCTGGTGGTCGCGCGCGACCGGCTCGAGGACCGGATCGTCGCCGACCTGCCCGCCGTGCTCCGGCCCGACGACCTGCTGGTGGTGAACGACACGCGCGTCATTCCGGCCCAGCTCGAGGGTACGGCCGGCGGGGCGCGGGTCGGCGTCACCCTCGATCGCCCGCTGCCGGACGGCACCTGGGAGGCGCTCGCGCGCAACGCGCGGCGGCTGAAGCCCGGCAGCGTGATCGACTTCGGCGCCATCACCGCCGAGGTGCTGGCGCGCGCGGGCGGCACTGTGCGGCTCGGCTTCTCGGGCGACCCGACCGCCTCCGCCACGCTCGCCCTGCCGCCCTACATCGACCGCGCGCAGGGGCCGACGCCGGCAGACGCCGAGGACTACCAGACCACATTCGCGCGCCATCCGGGCGCGGTCGCCGCACCGACCGCGGGGCTGCACCTGACGCCGCGGCTGATCGAGGCGCTCGCCGCGCGCGGCATCCGGCTCGCCCATGTCACGCTGCATGTCGGCGCCGGCACCTTCCTGCCGATCCGCGTCGAGGACGTGCGTGCGCACCGGCTGCACGCCGAGCGCGCCACGCTGCCGGCCGAGACCGCCGCGGCGATCGCCGCGACGAAACGCGCGGGCGGCCGCATCGTCGCGGTCGGCACGACGAGCCTGCGCACGCTGGAGACGGCGGCGCGCGCGACAGGCGAGGTGAGGCCGTTCTCGGGCGAGACCGACCTCTACATCACGCCGGGCTTCGACTTCCGCGCCGCCGACCTGCTGCTCACCAACTTCCACCTGCCGCGCACCTCGCTGATGGTGCTGGTCTGCGCCTTCGCCGGCCGCGACCGCATCATGGTGGCCTATGCGCATGCGCTCGCCGCGGGCTACCGCTTCGCCTCCTACGGCGACGCCACGCTGCTGGAACGCTCTGCGTGACGGTCGGCTTCACCCTCGCCGCCACGGACGGCATGGCGCGGGCGGGCACGCTGCACACCGCGCACGGCGACGTGCCGACGCCGGTGTTCATGCCGGTCGGCACGGCCGGCACGGTGAAGGCGATGACGGCGGAGGCCGTGCGCTCCACCGGCGCGCGCATGGTGCTCGGCAACACCTACCACCTGATGCTGCGCCCCGGTGCCGAGCGCATCGCCGCCCTCGGCGGGCTGCACCGCTTCATGGACTGGCAGGGCCCGATCCTCACCGACAGCGGCGGCTTCCAGGTGATGTCGCTGTCGCAGCTGCGCCGGCTCGATGAGGACGGTGTCACCTTCCGCAGCCATCTCGACGGCTCCGAGCAGCGCCTGACGCCCGAGCGCGCGGTCGCGATCCAGCACGCGCTCGGCGCCGACGTGACCATGGTGCTGGACGAGTGCACCCCCTTCCCCGCCACCGAGGCCGAGGCCGCCGCCTCGATGCGCCTGTCCATGCGCTGGGCGGCGCGGTCGCGCGACGCCTTCGTGCCGCGCCCGGGGCATGGACTGTTCGGCATCGTGCAGGGCAGCGTCTATCCCGCGCTGCGCGCCGAGAGTGTCGCCGCGCTGGCCGCGATCGGCTTCGACGGCTACGCGGTCGGCGGTCTCGCGGTCGGCGAGGGGCAGGAGACGATGTTCGCGATGCTGGACGTCACCGTGCCCCTCCTCCCCACCGACCGGCCGCGCTACCTGATGGGGGTCGGCACGCCTGCCGACATCGTCGGCGCGGTCGCGCGCGGCATCGACATGTTCGACTGCGTGATCCCCACGCGGTCGGGCCGCACCGGGCGCGCCTACACCGCGCGCGGCGTGCTCAATCTGCGCAACGCCCGCTTCGCCGGCGATCCGCGCCCGCTCGACCCGGACTGCGCCTGCCCCGCCTGCGCGCGGCACTCGCGCGCCTATCTCCATCACCTGATCAAGTCCGGGGAGATGCTGGGCCCGATGCTGCTGACCTGGCACAACGTGGCGTATTATCAGGACCTGATGCGCGGCCTGCGCGCCGCCATCCTCGACGGCCGCTTCGCGGCCCATGCGGCCGCGCTCGCCGCCCGGTGGGCGCAGGGAGACGAGGCATGACGGGCTACGAGGGCCTGACCCGGCTCGGCCGGCCGAGCACGATCCCCGCCTCGCCCGCCGAGGCGGTGCTGGAGCGCGTGCCCAATCCCGAGCCGGGCCTCGCCTACGTGGTGCGCTTCGTCTGCCCGGAGTTCACCTCGCTCTGCCCGCTCACCGGCCAGCCCGACTTCGCGCATCTGGTGCTCGACTACATCCCCGACTCCTGGATCGTGGAGAGCAAGTCGCTGAAGCTCTTCCTCGCGAGCTTCCGCAACCACGGCGCCTTCCACGAGGCGTGCACGCTGATGGTCGCACGCCGCGTGGCCGACCTGCTCGCGCCTCGGTGGCTGCGGATCGGCGGCTACTGGTATCCGCGCGGCGGCATGCCGATCGACGTGTTCTGGCAGACCGGCGCGCCGCCCGAGGGGGTGTGGATCCCGCCCCAGGAGGTGGCGCCGTATCGTGGCCGCGGCTGACGCCAAGGCGCTGATCCGCGCCGAGGCGGCGCGCCTCGGCTTCGATGCGGTCGGCTTCACCCGCGCCTCCCTTCCGACCGAGATGCGGGCGCGGCTCGACGCCTTCCTCGCCGCCGGCCGGCACGGCACGATGCGCTGGCTCGCCGAGCGCGCCGCACAACGCGCCCATCCCCAGGCGCTCTGGCCGGAGGCCGTCAGCGTGATCGCGCTCGGGTTGTCCTACGCGCCCGCGCGCGATCCCATGGAGACGCTCGCGCGTCGCGAGGTCGGCACGATCAGCGTCTATGCGCGCGGCCGCGACTACCACGACGTGGTGAAGGGGCGGCTGAAGCAGCTCGGCCAGTTCCTCCACGCCCGGTTCGGCGCCGACCTCAAGGTGTTCGTCGACACCGCGCCGGTGATGGAGAAGCCGCTCGCCGCGCAGGCCGGGATCGGCTGGCAGGGCAAGCACACCAATCTGGTCTCGCGCCGCCACGGCTCGTGGCTGTTCCTCGGCGAGATCTACACCACGCTCGATCTCCCGCCGGATCCGCCGCATCCCGATCGCTGCGGCTCCTGCCGCCGCTGCCTGGACATCTGTCCGACCGATGCCTTCCCCGCGCCGTACCAGCTCGATGCCACGCGCTGCATCTCATATCTCACCATCGAGCATGACGGGCCGATCCCGGAGGGGCTCCGCGCCGCGATCGGCAACCGCATCTACGGCTGCGACGACTGCCTCGCGGTCTGCCCCTGGAACCGCTTCGCGACCGCGGCGCGCGAGGCGAAGCTGCACGCGCGCGAGGAGCTGAACGCGCCGCGTCTTGCCGACTTGGCGCGGCTCGACGATGCCGCCTTCCGCGCGCTGTTCGCAGGCAGCCCGATCAAGCGCAGCGGCCGCGGCCGCTTCGTGCGCAACGTGCTGATCGCGATCGGCAACAGCGGCGATCCCGCGCTGCGCCCGATCGCGCAGGACCTCGCGCAGGACCCCGATCCCGTCGTCGCCGAGGCCGCGCGCTGGGCCGCGATGCGCCTTGCCCCGGAGACCGTGCCATGACCGAAGCGACCCGCACCGAGACCGACAGCCTCGGCACGATCGAGATCCCCGCCGACAAGCTCTGGGGCCCCCAGACCGAGCGCGCGCGGCGGCTGTTCCGGATCGGCGTCGAGCGCTTTCCGCCGGTGCTGATCCGCGCGGTCGGGCTGCAGAAGCAGGCGGCGGCCGAAGCCAATCTCGAGCTTGGCGAGCTTCCGCGCGCGATTGCCGAGCCGATCATCGCCGCCGCCGCCGAGATCGCCGCGAACAGGCTGGACGAGCACTTCCCGCTGCCGGTCTGGCAGACCGGTTCGGGCACCCAGACCAACATGTGCGCGAACGAGGTGATCGCCAACCGGGCCGCGCAGATGCTCGGCCGGCCGCTCGGATCGCGCGATCCCATCCATCCGAACGATCACGTCAATCGCGGCCAGTCCTCGAACGACTCCTTCCCGACCGTGATGCATGTCGCGGCGCTCGAGGCTGTGGAGCATCGCCTGCTGCCGGCGCTCGACGTGCTCCGCTGCGCGCTGGCCGCGCGCGCCGAGGCCTGGGAGCGCATCGTCAAGCTCGGCCGCACGCACATGATGGACGCGGTGCCGATGACGCTCGGGCAGGAATTCGCCACCTTCGCCGCCCAGCTCGCGCACGCGATCGCCCGGGTGCGCGCCACACGCGCCGATCTCGCCCTGCTGCCGCAGGGCGGCACGGCGGTGGGCACCGGGCTGAACCGCCACCCGGCGTTCGACCGCGTCTTCTGCGAACGCCTCGCCGCGCTGACCGGCCGCGGCTACACCCCGGCCCTCCTGAAGTTCGAGGCGATGGCGGCGCACGACGCGCTGGTCGCGCTCTCCGCGGCGCTCTCCGGCCTCGCGGTGACGCTGATGAAGATCGGCAACGACATCCGCCTGCTCGGCTCGGGCCCGCGCGCGGGGCTCGCCGAGCTGATCGTGCCGGCCGACGGCCTCTCCTCCTCGATCATGCCGGGCAAGACCAACCCGACCCAGGTGGAGGCGCTGACCCAGGTCTGCGCCCAGGCGATCGGCAACCACACGACCGTGACCCTGGCGGCCAGCCACGGCCACCTCCAACTGAACGTGTTCAAGCCGGTGATCATCCACTGCGTTCTGCAATCCGCCGGGCTGCTCGCCGACGCGGCCGAGGGTTTCGCGCGCAACATGGTCGAGAAGCTCGTGCCGAACGAGCCCCAGATCGCCCGCCATGTCGCCAATTCGCTGATGCTGGCGACGGCGCTCAACCCGCGCCTCGGCTACGACCGCGCCGTCGCCGTGGCGAAGAAGGCGCTCGCCGAGAACATCACGCTGCGCGAGGCGGCGGTCGCGCTCGGTTATCTCAGCGGCGAGGAGTTCGACGCGCTGGTGCGCCCCGAGGACATGACGCGGCCCGGCAGCATGCTCGCGGGCAGCGGATGACCGCGCCGCATCTCGAGAAGCGCTCGGTGCGCCTCGCGGGCCATCGCACCTCGGTCGCGCTGGAGCCGCCGTTCTGGGCCGCGCTGGAGGCGGCCGCACGGCGTCGCGGCATCGCCCTCGCCGCGCTCGTCGCCGAGATCGATGCCGGGCGCGCCGACCCCGCGATCCCCCTCGCCTCGGCGCTGCGTCTCTTCGCCCTCGCCGAGGCTCAGCGCCGCGGCTGAGCCGCGCGCTCGGCGAGGAAGCGGGCGGCACCCGCGGTCTCGGGCACGCGCAGCGGCGCCTGCCACGATCCGGTCGCGCGCAGCTCGATCCGCGGCAGCGGCTCGGCGCCGAGCGGCGCCAGGGTGACACCGAGATCGAGCGTGCCGCCGCGCAGGTCGACCTCGCCCAGGATCTGCGCCGTGCCGGCCTGCGCGGCGAGCTGCGACTGGCCGAGCGTGGCGATGCCCTCGTTGACGGCGATGCGCGCCTCCAGCCGGTCGAACCCGGTCGCACCTTCGGTCAAAGCCGCCCGCAGCGCCGCGAGTGCCTGCTCGGGTGGCACCGGCGACTGGAGCACCTCCGCGACCTGGGCGAGATCGAAGCCAACCATCACGCCCTCCGTGACGGCGAGCCGCACCTCGCCGGCGAGCGAGGCCAGCAGCGTCAGCGGGCTGGTGCCGGCCGCCCTCAGCCGCGCCTCCGCACGGACGCGTCCGCCGCCGAGATCGTAGGCAAGGCCGGTGAGCGGCCCGGCCAGCACGGCATCCGCGACCGCCGCCTCGACCACTAGGCTCCGGTTCACCGGATCGAGCCGCAACGTCCCCTGTACCCTGCCGCCGCCGAGGGTCGCGGCGAAGCGGGTGACGGCGAGGGCGCCGTCGGCGAGGTCCAGTGCGGCGTCGACGCGCGACAGCACTGCCGTGCCGCCGACCGGCATCTCGCCCGCGCGCAGCACCACCGCCGCGGTCCAACCCGGCAGGATGGCCGGCGGCAGGAGGGCGGCGCTGTAGAGGTCGAGCCCCGGCAGCGGCAGGCGCTCGGCCTCGACGGTCAGTGCCGCGCGCCGCGCCTCGGCATCGAGCGCGATCTCGCCGGAGAGCTGCGCGCGCATCCGGCCGAGGCCGAGCTCGCTCGCGCGCAGCGTGATCCGGCGGCCCCGCTCGGTCCGCTGCGTCGTGGTCTCCGCCACCAGCGTCAGCGCGCCCTCGCCGAGCCAGGGCGTGGGGTCGTCCAGGCCGAGCGCCTGCAGGAGCCGCGGCGCGCCCGGATGGCGCAGCGCGATCCGGCCGGCGACGGTGTCGAGCCCGCGATCGGCGGTGCCGGTCGCCTCCACCCGCGCATCCATCGCCTCGGCCACCGCCGTGAAGGCGAGCCCCTCGCCCTCGGCCCTGGCGCTCGCGCGCAGCGTGTAGCCGCCGAGCCACAGCGGTCGCGCCGCCGCGACCACGCGCCAGGGCACGATCGGCACGAGACCGGCGACGTCCGTGCCGGCGAAGGAGAGCTCGAGCCCGGTCAGCCGCGCCCCCGGCCCGAGCGTGCCGGCGGCGGAGGCGCCGAGCCGCCCGCCGGCGATGTCGGCGATCGCGAGCCGGCGCAGCGTGGCGCGGCCGGCCTCGAGCGATCCCTCGAGCGTGACCTCGCGGGCGGTGAGCGCCGCCATCGGCACGACACCGATCTCGAGGCGCAGGGCGAGGTCGAAGGCGGCGAGCGCGGCGCTCTCCGGCGCCGGCAGCCGGCCGGCGAGCCACGGCGCGGGATCGAGCCGGTCAAGCTTCAGCGCCGCCGTCAGCGCCGGACGCGCGCCGGCGGTGCTGAGGCCCAGCGTGCCGGTGACCGCCACGCCGTCGAGGGCCGTGCCCTCGGCCGCCTCGATCCGCACCTGGCCCGGCTCGGCCACCAGCCCGCCGGAGACGCGCAAGGCGCGCAGCACCTCCGGTCCGGCCCAGCCCGGCACGCCACCGAGCCAGGCGAGGAGGCCGCGCAGATCCGGCGCGTCGAGTTCGACCAGCCCGTCGAAGCGCGCCCCGCGGTCGTCGCCGGACACGCTGCCGGCGAGCGCGAGCTCGGCCCCGCCGGGGAGCAGCGCGGTCGCCTCGTTCACCGCCACCTGGCCGTCGGCGACCACGGCGGCGACACGCAGCGCGCGCAGCGTGCCGCCGAACAGGCTCGCCGCCTCGACCGAGAGGTCGAGCCCGACCGGGAGGGGCGGGCTCGCGATCAGCCCGCGGGCCGGGACGATCCAGGGATCGAGATCGAGCCGCACGGCGGCGAGCGCGATGTCGGCGCGCGGATTGGCGCCGAGCCGCAGCGAGGCCGCGCCGGTCAGCCGCGAGCCGCCGATCTCGAGCTGCACCTGATCGGCGGTCGCCGCCCCACCCTCGGTCGAAAGCCGCGCCTCGGCGCGGAACGGCAGCGCCGGGCCGGGCAGCAGGGCGGAGAGGTCGCTGCCTTCGGCCCTGACCGTGCCGGCGAAGGCGAAGCCGCCGTGCCAGGCCACGCCGCTCGCGGCGAGGCGCGCGCCGCGCGTCGCCAGGGTGGCCTCCAGCGCGGCCGCACCGTCGAACCCGGGCTGGCCGAGCGCCAGCGAGAAGTCGACCGGCGT
Source organism: Elioraea sp. Yellowstone (assembly GCF_006704265.1). Lineage (GTDB taxonomy): Bacteria > Pseudomonadota > Alphaproteobacteria > Acetobacterales > Acetobacteraceae > Elioraea. The sequence continues at coordinate 14,073 of NZ_VIKA01000032.1, forward strand.
GGCGGCGATGTCGAACCGGCCCTCGGCCATGTAGGGGCCATGCGCAGCTCCGGCGGTCAGGCGCGCCCGGACGCCGGAGAGCCGCACGCCGCCGAGCGTGATCTCGCCGTCCACGAGCCGGATCTCGGCGCCGGCGAGCAGGGGCGCCGGGCGTCCGGCCATCTCCCGCAGCGGCGCGGGCAGGCCGGCGAGGCTGAGGCGCGGCGCGACCAGGGTGAGGTCGGTGACGACGATCCGCCCGCCGAGCAGCGGCCAGAGCGCGAGACCGAGCCGGATCTCCTGCGCCGCGCCGCGGAACCCGTCGCCCGCATCGCCGATCGAGACGCCGCGCGCGGTCAGCCGCGGCTGGGGCAGCATCTCGAGCGCGAAGGCGCCGTCGATCCGCACTTCGCGACCCAGCCGCGCCGCGCCGATGCGCTGGAGTTCGGCGCGGTACTCGGTCCAGTCGAGGTGCCGCGGCACGAGCCACAGCGCCAGCACCGCGGCCGCGGCGAGGAAGGCGAGGGCCCAGGCGGTGGAGCGGAGGATCAATCCCACGGACGCGGATTGCCAGACGCGCCGCCCGTCCACAAGCGCGTCGGATCAAGCCTCCGGCGCGCCATACCCGCCGCCGCCCGGGGTCTCGATCACGAACACGTCGCCCGGGGCCAGTTCGGCGCGGTCGGTGCCGGTGAGCACGTCGATGCCGCCGCCCGCACGCTCCACCCATTGCCGGCCGGGCGCCCCGTCGGCGCCGCCGGCGAGCCCGAAGGGCGGGACGTTGCGCCGACTCGCGAGGATCACCGCCGTCATCGGCGCGCGGAAGCGCATGCGCCGCACCGCGCCGTCGCCGCCGCGCCACTTCCCCGCCCCGCCGGAGCCGCGGCGGATGGAGAACGCCTCGAGCAGCACAGGATAGCGCAGCTCCAGCACCTCCGGATCGGTCATGCGCGTGTTGGTCATGTGGGTCTGCACCGCCGAGGTGCCGTGGAACCCCGGGCCCGCGCCGGTGCCGCCGCAGATCGTCTCGTAGTACTGGAACCGGCCGTCACCGAAGGTGAAGTTGTTCATGGTCGCCTGGCTGCAGGCCATCGCGCCGAGCGCGCCGAACAGCGCATTGGTCACCGCCTGGCTGACCTCCACGTTCCCGGCGACCACCGCCGCCGGCGGCTTCGGCGAGAGGAACGAGCCCTCCGGCAGCACGATGGTGATGGGCTTCAGGCAGCCGTCGTTCAGCGGGATGTCCTCGCCGACCAGGCAGCGGAAGCAGTAGAGCACCGCGGCGCGCGTCACCGCGGGGGGCGCATTGAAGTTGTCGTCCCGTTGCGCGGCAGTGCCGGTGAAGTCGATCGTCGCGGTGCGCGCCTGCGGATCGACGCGGACCGCGACGCGCAGGAGGTCGCCGTTGTCCATGCGGTAGTCGAAGCTGCCGTCCTTCAGCCGGCCGATCACGCGGCGGACGGATTCCTCGGCATTGTCCATCACATGGCGCATGTAGCGCTGGACGGTCGCGAGCCCGAACTGGCGCACGATGCGGCGGAGCTCCTGCACGCCCTTCTCGTTCGCCGCGACCTGGGCACGGATGTCGGCGACGTTCACATCGGGGCTGCGCGCGGGGTAGCGCGCGCCGGTCAGCAAGGCGCGGAACTCCGCCTCGCGGAAGCGGCCGCCATCGACGAGGAGGACGTTGTCCAACAGCACGCCCTCCTCCTCGAGCGTGCGCGAGAGCGGCGGCATCGAGCCGGGCGTGATCCCGCCGACATCGGCGTGATGGCCGCGGCTGCCGACGAAGAACAGCACCTCGCGGCCGGCCTCGTCGAACACCGGGGTGATCACGGTGATGTCGGGCAGGTGCGTGCCGCCGTTGTAGGGGTTGTTCAGCGCGACGACGTCGCCGGGCTTGAGCGTCGCACCGCGCAGGCGGATCACCGTGCGCACGGACTCGCCCATCGCGCCGAGATGGACGGGGATGTGCGGCGCGTTCGCGATCAGCCCGCCCTCGGCGTCGAACAGGGCACAGGAGAAGTCGAGCCGCTCCTTGATGTTCACCGACTGAGCCGTGTTCTGCAGCACCGCGCCGGTCTGCTCGGCGATCGACATGAACAGGTTGTTGAAGAGTTCGAGCATCACCGGATCGGCGCCACCCTCGCGCGCCTCGGTGCCGATCGCCACGCGGGCGGGGCGCGGCACGGCGCGGCGCAGGATCAGGTGGTTCGCGGCCGTGACCTCGGCGGCCCAGCCGGGCTCCACCACCGTCGTCGCGTTCGCCTCGCGGATCAGCGCCGGGCCGAGGATGCGGTCGCCGGCGCACAGCGCGGCACGGTCGAACACCGGCGCGTCGTGCGCCCGTCCGCCCGAAAAGATCGAGACATGGTCGATCGGCTCCGCCTCGCCCTCCGCGCGGGCGGCGAGGCGCGCCTCGCGCACCGGCTCGCCCGGCGCGGTCGCCTCGACCACGACCGCCTCGACGATGAGGTCGCGCTCGGGGGTGGCGAAGCCGAAGCGCGCGCGATGCGCCTCGGTGAAGGCCGCGACGACGCCCGGAAGATCGCCGAACGGCACGTCGAGCGGCGTGTCCGTGCCGGCGTAGCGGAGGTGCAGCCTGCGCGCGACCGCGATCGTCTCGCGCAGAGCCCCCTGCGCGACGAGCGCATCCGCGGCCTCCTCGGCGAGCGCGTCGAGCCGGGCCCTGAGCATCGGCAGCGCCTCCGCGCCGAGCGCGACCTCGACCGCGGCCTCGCGCATGGCGGACTGCGCGGCGAGCCCCATGCCGTAGGCCGAGAGCACACCGGCGAAGGGGTGGATGAACACGGTCTCCATGCCGAGCTCGTCGGCGACCAGGCAGGCGTGCTGGCCGCCCGCGCCGCCGAAGCAGGCGAGCGCGAAGCGCGACGGGTCGCGCCCCTTCTGGATGCTCACCTGCTTGATCGCGTTCGCCATGTTGGCGACCGCGATCCTGAGGAACCCCTCGGCGACCTCGCGCGGGTCCTTGAGAGGGGTGGCGGTGTCGCGCGCGATCCGCGCGGCGAGCGCGAGGAACGCCTCGCGCACGATCGCCGCGTCGAGCGGCTGGTCGCCCGCGGGGCCGAAGATCGCCGGGAAGTGCCTGGGCTGGATCTTGCCGACGCAGAGATTGGCGTCGGTCACGGTGAGCGGCCCGCCGCGGCGGTAGCAGGCCGGGCCGGGATTGGCGCCGGCGCTGTCGGGGCCGACGCGGTAGCGCGCGCCGTCGAAATGCAGGATCGAGCCGCCGCCGGCGGCGACCGTGTTGATCGCCATCATCGGCGCGCGGATCCGCACGCCGGCGACCAGCGTCTCGTAGGCGCGCTCGAAGCCGTCGTCGTAGAGCGCGACGTCGGTCGATGTGCCGCCCATGTCGAAGCCGATGATGCGGTCGAACCCGGCCATGCCGGCGGTGCGCGCCGCCCCGACGATGCCGCCCGCCGGGCCCGAGAGGATCGCGTCCTTGCCCTGGAAGGCGTGCGCGCGCGCCAGCCCGCCATTCGACTGCATGAAGTAGAGCGGCGTCTCGCCCAGCTCCTCCTGCACCTGGCGCACGTAGCGGCGCAGGATCGGCGAGAGATAGGCGTCCACCACCGTGGTGTCGCCGCGGCCGACCCACTTGATCAGCGGGCTCACCTCGTGGCTCGCGGAGACCTGCGGAAAGCCGACCTCGCGCGCGACCGCCGCAAGCCGCGTCTCGTGGTCCGGGAACTTCCAGGCATGCATCAGCACGATCGCGACCGCGCGGATGCCGTCGTCGTACGCCGCCTGCAGCGCCGCGCGCGCGGCCGTCTCGTCGAGCGGCTCGATCTCCTCGCCCTCGACGGTGACGCGGCCGGGGATCTCGACGACGCGCCCATAGAGGAGTTCGGGCAGGGTGATCGCGAGGTCGAACAGGCGCGGCCGCGTCTGGTAGCCGATGCGCAGACCGTCGGCGAAGCCGCGATTGACCAGAAGCAGCGTCCGTTCGCCCTTGCGTTCGAGCAGCGCATTGGTGGCGACCGTGGTGCCCATCTTCACCGCATCGACCACGCCGGGCGGGATCGGCGCGTCCGAGGGGAGGCCAAGCACCCGGCGGATGCCGGCGACCGCGGCGTCGCGGTAGCGTCCGGGATTCTCCGACAGGAGCTTGTGCGCGGTGAGCGCGCCGTCGGGCGCGCGCGCGACGATGTCGGTGAAGGTTCCGCCGCGGTCGATCCAGAACTGCCAGGCCATGATCGAGACACCAGGACAGGGTGGGCGCGGCCGAGGATCGGCCACGATCGTGCAACGGGCAACCGAAGGCGCCGGCTCAGAACGCGGCCAGCCGCGCGTTCAGCAGGTCGGTGACCAGCATCGAGCCCGGCGCATGGGTGATCGCGAAGGGCACGCGCGAGGCCGCGATCGCCGCCTGCGGCGTCACCCCGCAGGCCCAGAACACCGGGATCTCGTCGGGCTCCACCGGCACGGCATCCCCGTAGTGGGGACGCGTGATGTCCTCGATGCCGATCAGGCGCGGATCGCCGAGATGCACCGGAGCGCCATGCACGGCCGGGAAGCGCGAGGTGATCTGGATCGCGCGGATCGCATCCGCGGCGCGCAACGGGCGCATGGAGACCACCATCGGCCCGGCGAACGGCCCCGCCGGCACGCAGGGGATCGAGGTCCGCCACATCGCCACGTTGCAGCCGCAGGCGATGTGCTTGAGCGGCACCCCGGCGGCGAGCAGCGCCTCCTCGAAGCTGAACGAGCAGCCGAGCACGAAGGCGACGAGGTCGTCGCGCCAATGGGCGGCGATGTCGGTCGGCTCGTCCACGAGCGCGCCGTCGCGCCAGACGCGGTAGCGCGGCAGGTCAGTGCGGATGTCGAGGTCCTCGCCGAGCGAGGGGAGGCGCGGATCGCCCGGTTCCGAGACGCCGATCACCGGGCAGGGCTTCGGGTTGAGCGTGCAGAAGCGCAGGAAATCCGCCGCCTGCGCGCGCGGCAGGATCGCCAGGTTGCCCTGGACGTAGCCCGGCGCGAGCCCGGCAGTGGTGCCGGCGAAGCCCGCGCGCGCGAGCAGCCTCGCCTCCCGACCGGTCCCGGCCCGGGGGCGGTCGGCAGCGATCGGCGTCATCACGGTCATCGCGGGTCCTCCGTCTCGGCGATCCAGCATAGCGCGACGTTCATCATCCGGTGATCCCTGCTGCCCCATACCCCGCCCTTGCGTTCCGGCGCAGGGGGGCGCGTGGTAGCGTCCCGCCGGCGGGCGGGGAGACCGGGCGGAGCATACGCGGCTGGTGAGCATCTGGGGCAAGATCCTGGGCGGGGTGGCCGGGTTCGCCATGGGCGGCCCGCTGGGCGCGGTGCTGGGCGCCGCCCTCGGCCACGCCGCCGACACCAAGGGCGGACCCGCGGGCACGGCGGCCGACCTGCTGGGGCGGCCCGATCCGCTGCGCATGGCCGAACTCGCCCAGCTCATGGGCAGCCGCGAGACGGTGTTCTCTATCTCGGTCGTGGCGCTCGCCGCCAAGCTCGCCAAGGTGGACGGGCCGGTGAAGCGGAGCGAGATCGACGCCTTCAAGCGCCTCTTCCGCTTCCCCGCGGAGGCGGCGAAGGACATCGGCAGGCTCTGGGACGGGGCGCGCCAGACCGCGGAGGGCTACGAACCCTTCGCCGAGAAGCTTGCCGAGGCCTTCGCCGACAACCGCACGGTGCTCGAGGACGTGCTGGCCAGCCTGCACCAGATCGCGCTCGCCGACGGGCCGATCAACGCCGCCGAGCGTCGCTTCATCGACGAGGTGGCGCGGCGGATGGGGATGAGCGAGCGGGAACGGGAGCGGGCGCGTTCGGGCGGTTCGGCGCGGCCGCAGCCGGACGAGCCCGATCCCTACGAGGTGCTGGGGGTGGCCCGCGACGCGACGGACGAGGAGGTGCGCGCGGCCTGGCGCAGGCTGATGCGCGAGAACCACCCCGACACGCTCGCATCGCGCAACGTGCCGCCGCGCTTCATCGAGCATGTCACGCGCCGGGTGGCCGAGATCAACAACGCCTGGACGCGGATCAAGAAGGAGCGCGGTCTGTGAAGCGTCGTGTGTCGTCGGGCTCGCCGCTCGAGCCGGTGATCGGCTTCTCGCGCGCGGTGCGCTCAGGACCATTCGTCGCGGTCGCCGGCACCGCCCCGATCGCTCCCGGTGGCGGTGCGGCCGCGCCGGGCGATGTCGGCGGGCAGACGCGGCGCTGCCTCGAGATCGCGCTCGCCGCGCTGGCGGATGCCGGCGCGCGGGCCGAGCATGTGGTGCGCACCCGGGTGATGCTGACCGACATCGCGCGCTGGCGCGAGGCGGCCGAGGCACATGGTGCGGTGTTCGGTGCGATCCGTCCCGCCTGCACCTTCATGCAGGTGGCCGGCTTCATCGATCCGGCCTGGCTGGTCGAGATCGAGCTAGACGCGGTGGTGACGGAAGAGGCTCAGTCCACGTAGAGCCCGCCGTTGATGTGCACCACCTCGCCGTTGACGAAGCTCGCCGCCGGCGAGAGCAGGAAGGCGATCACGGAGGCCACCTCCTCGGGCTGACCGAAGCGGCCGAGCGGCGTCATCTTCAGGAAGTCGGGGCCGCGCTCGGGCAGGAACTTCTCCACCATCGTGGTCAGGATCACGCCGGGCGAGACGGCGTTGATGCGGAGCCGCGGCCCCAGTTCCGCGGCGAGGCTGCGGCTGAAACTGATCACGCCCCCCTTGGTCGCGGCATAGTGCGAGTAGTGGCGCGAGCCGCGATGCGCGGCGAGCGAGGCGATGTTCACGATCGCCCCGCCCTCGGCCATTAGCGGCACGATCGCGCGGCAGACCTTGAACGTGCCGTCGAGATTGACGGACATCATGCGCCGCCAGGCCTCGTCGGTGAGCTCAGCGAGCGCGCCGGGGAAGTGGATCCCGGCGGCGTTGACCAGTCCGTCGGGCGCGAGGCCGGCCTCGCGGCACGCCTCCGCGATGCGCCCGGCCCCGTCGGTCGCGACATCGGCCTCGACCGCGAGCATATCGGGCGCGAGTGCCGCGCCGCGCGCATCGAGATCGGCGGCGACGAGGCGCGCGCCGAGCCGGTGCAGCAGCAGCGCGGTGGCCCTGCCGATGCCGTTCGCCGCGCCGGTGACGACGACCGTCCTGCCGCTGAAGTCGATCATGGGGAACCTCACACGTAGCCGTAGGCCGTCCAGCCGCCGTCCACCGCGAGCACGTGGCCGGTGACGTAGGCGTTCGCGGGATCGAGCAGGAACAGGATCGCGCGCGCGATCTCCTCTGGCCGGGCGAGCCGGCCGACAGGGGTGCGGCGCACGAGCGGGGCGGTGTCGAGCTCGCCCGCGCGCACCGCGGCACCGATCAGGTCGGTCTCGACATAGCCGGGGGCGACCGCGTTGACGCGCACGCCATGCGCCGCCCACTCGATCGCCAGCACCTTCGTCATCGCCGCCACCGCCGCCTTCGAGGCGCAGTAGGCGAGGCGCTCGGGGGCGGCGACCAGCGAGTAGATCGAGCCCAGGTTGACGATCGCGCCCGAACCTTGCGCGACCATGCGCCGTCCCGCCTCGCGCGCGCAGAAGAACACGCCGTCGAGGTTGATGCGCATGACGCGCGCCCAATCCTCGTCGGTGAGGTCGAGGGCTGCGCGCTTGCCGATCACGCCGGCGTTGTTCACCAGGATGTCGAGCCCGCCCCAGCGCGCGTCGATGCGCGCGAAGGCCTCCGCCACCGGCTCGGGCCCGGCGACCGAGCCGAGGATCGGGAGCGCCTCCGCGCCGGCGGCGTGCAGTTCGGCAGCGGCCGCCTCGAGGCGTGCCGCATCGATGTCGAGCAGCGCAAGCCGCGCACCTTCGGCCGCGAGCGCGCGCGCGGTGGCGAGCCCGATCCCTGCGGCGCCGCCCGTCACCAGCGCGCGCTGTCCCGCGAAGCGCGCCACCGCCTCAGCCGAGCGCCGCGCGCGGCAGGAAGAGGATGATCTCGGGGAAGATCATCATGATCACCAGGCCGAGGAGCTGCAGGGCGACGAAGGGGATCACGCCGCGATAGATGTCAACCATCCTCACCGAGGGCGGAGCGACACCGCGGATGTAGAACAGGTTGAAGCCGAAGGGGGGCGTCAGGTACGCCATCTCCATGTTCACGACGAACAGCACGCCGAACCACACGAGATCGAAGCCGAGCGAACGCGCCAGCGGGAAGAACAGCGGCGCAGTGATGATCATGATGCCGATCGGATCGAGGAAGCAGCCCATCACCATCCAGATGAGCTGCATGCCGATCATCGCCCCCCAGCGCCCGCCCGGCAGCGCGCCGAGCGCCTCGCGCACCAGCCCCTGCGCGCCCACCGCCGTGTAGAGGGCGGTGAAGATCGAGGCGGCGAACACGATCCAGATCACCATGCAGGAGAGGCGCAGCGTCAGCCGTGCGCTCTCGGCCACCGCGGCCGGCGTGAGCTTGCCGTAGGCCGCGGCGCACAGCATCGCACCGGCAGCGCCGACACCGGCGGCCTCGGTCGGCGTCGCCGCGCCGGAGAGGATCGAGCCGATCACCAGCATGATCAGGACCACGGGCAGGATCACGGCCTTGAGCGAGGCAAGCCTGTCGGCCCAGCCGGCGCGCTGGTCGGGCGGCACCGCCGGGCCGAGCGAGGGATCGATCCGGCAGGCGACGGCGATGTAGGCGATGAACAGCAGCATCAGCAGCGCCCCTGCCGGGATGCCGCCGAGGAAGAGCGCGCCGATCGAGACATTGGCGTAGAGCCCAAGCACGATCATCACCACCGAGGGGGGGATCAGCACGCCGAGGGCACCGCCGGCGGCGATGCAGCCGACCGCGAGGCGCTTGTCGTAGCCGCGCTCGAGCATCGAGGGCAGCGCCACAACCGCCATCGTCACGGTCGAGGCGCCGGAGACGCCCACCATCGCGGCGAAGATGCCGCAGCCGATCACCGTGCCCGCAGCGAGGCCACCGCGCCGCCCGCCGAGCCAGCGGTACAGCATGTCGTAGAGGTCGCGCGCGATCCCCGACCGCTCCAGCATGCATCCCATGAAGATGAACAGCGGCACGGCGATCAGCACGAAGGAGTTGGCCGCCGAGAAGGTGCGCAGCCCCACCATCGCCAGCGCCTGCGGCCCCCACAGGAAGTAGGTGCCGATGATCGCGGTCGAGCCGAGCGCGAAGACCAGCGGCAGGCCTGCCGCCAGCAGCAGGATGAAGCCGCCGAACAGGACGACGGTGGTCAGTTCGATGCTCACCGGGCGATCTCCCGGCCCGTGAGCGCGCGATGGAGATCGGCAACGAGCCGCGAGAGCGCCTGCAGGAGCAGGAGCGCCGCGCCGATCGGCAGGCTGACCATCACCGGGAAGAGCGGCGGGTTCCAGTCGGTGCCGGTGGTGCGCCCCGTGGCCAGCGCCTCGAGCGCGACCCGGCCGGTGTAGAACAGCAGCACGCCGCAGTAGAGCAGCGTGAAACCGGCTGTCAGCACGTCGAGCGTCGCCTTGCCGCGCGGCGGCAGCCGGCCGTAGAGGATGTCCACGTTCACGTGGTCGCGGTGCAGGAGCGTATAGCCGCCGCCGAGCATGATGTAGCCCGCGAACAGGAAGGTGATCACCTCCGTGCCCCAGATCGTCGGGGCGGCGAAGACGTAGCGCAGCACCACCTCCATCACGACGAGCGCAATGATGGCGAGGATGCCGAGCGCGACGAGCCGTCCGAAATGCTCGTTCAGCGCATCGACAGCGCGCACGAAGGCCCTGAGGAGCGGCACGGCGGACGTCTCCGGACGGCGGAAGCGAAGCGGGCGGGGATGGACCCGCCCGCGCGAGGGTCAGATGCCGGGTGGCCGGAGGCCGAACACGGCCTGCGTGTCGCGGATGATCTTCAGCGCGGCGCGCGCGCCGGCGTCGTTGCCGGCAAGCTTGTCGGTGAACTCCACCGTCAGCCTCTTCATGGTCTCGAGATCCTCGGGCACCATGGTGTTGAAGGTTACGCCCGCCTGCCGCATGCGGCCGACCACGCGCGCGGATTCGAACGAGGCGCGGGTGTAGCGCTCGAGCGCCCAGACGCGCTGCGCCGTCAGGATCACCTGCTGAAGCTCGCCCGGCAGGCTGTCCCAGGCGGCCTTGTTCATGAAGGCATCCTCGGCATCCGACATGATCAGCGGCGGGCCGAGATAGAACTTCGCCACCTCCTCGAGCTTGAGCTGGGCGAAGCCGTAGGGCGAGCCCCAGTTGGCCGCATCCGCCACACCGGTCGCGAGCGCGGTGTAGATCTCCTCGCCCGGCACGGTGACGATCGAGGCACCGAAATGCTTCCAGATCTCGGCGGCGATGCCGAAGCTGCGCACCTTCAGCCCCCGGAAGTCGGCGAGGCGCTTGATCTCGACGCGCGACTGGGTGCTGCCCCACTCGTCCGAGTAGAGGGGACCCAGGAACTTCACGCCGACCGTCTGGAACGCGTCGTCGACCAGCTTGTTCAGCCCCGCCTCATGCCAGAGATAGTCATACTGGTCGATCGTGTTGAAGGCGAACGGGATGCCCCAGGTGAACAGGCACATCGGGAAGCGGCCGCGCCAGTAGACCTGCGCGCCGTAGCCGATATCCACCACGCGGTTGATCACGCCGTCCAGCATCTCGAAGGTCGGGATCAGCGCGCCCGGCGGGAAGGCCTGGATCTCGACGCGCCCACCCGACATCTCGCGCACGCGCCGCACGAAGCGCGGGACGAGGTCCTCCCACTCGAAGTTGCCGGGCCCGAGGAAGGACTGCATGCGGAAGCGGAACTGCGCGCGCTGGGCGCGCGCGGGCTCGGGCAGCCCCGCGACCGCGAAGACCGATGCGCCGGTGGCGGCCGCCTTCATCAGGTGCCGGCGGTTGATCCCCTTCAGGCTCTCGGCGAGCCGCTTGTCCTCGATCCTGTTCACGACGTTCTCCCTTCCTGTTCTGGTCAGCCGCTACGTCTCGATGCGGCAGACTTCCGCACCGACCTCGACGGTCGCACCCGCGGGCGCCAGGATCTCGATGAGCCGGCCGTCGCACGGCGCCTCGACCTCCTGGGTCGCCTTCTCGGTCTCGATCTCGTAGAGGATCTCGCCCTGGCGGAAGGCCTCGCCCGGCTGCTTGCGCCAGGCGACGATCGTGCCCTCCTCCATGTTCATGCTGATGCGCGGCAGCCTGAGCGCGGCCCTCACGGCTCAGCGCTCCAGTGTCGCGCGCACCGCCGCGGCGATCCGCTCGGGATCGGGCAAGAGCGCCTTCTCGAGCGGCGGCGAATAGGGGATCGCGACATCCGGCACGGTGACGCGCCTCGGCGCCGCCTTGAGGGCGCCCCAGGCGCCTTCGGTCGCCACGGCAACGATGTGGCTCGCCGCCGAGCAGGTGTCGCGCGCCTCGTCCACCACCACCAGGCGGCCTGTGCGGCGCACGCTCGCGACGATCGTCTCGGCATCGAGCGGCATCAGCGTGCGCGGATCGATCACCTCAACCGCGACGCCCTCGCCCGCGAGCGCCTCGGCCGCGCGCAGTGCCGGGCGTACCATCGCGCCGATCGCGACCAGCGTGACGTCGCGCCCCGGCCGCTTCACCTCGGCGACCCCGAGCGGGATCGTGTACTCTTCTTCCGGCACCTCGCCCGCCTCGCCGCCGCGTCCGGCGGCCTGCAGGAAGATCACCGGGTTGTCGTCGCGGATCGCGCTCTTGAGCAGCCCCTTCGCGTCCGCCGGCGAGGCCGGCAGCACCACCTTGATGCCGCCCAGGTTCATGAACACCGGATGCATCGCGTCGGAGTGCTGCGCGGCCGAGGAGCGGCCCGCGCCGAACACGCCCATGTAGACGAGGGGAAGCTTGATCTGCCCGCCGGTCATGTAGCGGAGCTTGGCCGCCTGGTTCGCGATCGCGTCCATCCCCGTGTAGAGGAAGTTGCCGTACATCATGTGGCAGATCGGGCGGTATCCGGCCGCGGCCGCGCCGACCGCCATGCCGGTCATCACCGTCTCGCAGATCGGCGTGTTGCGCACCCGGTCAGGGCCGAAGGTCGCGTGCAGGCCGCGCGTGTCGCCCATGATCGAGATCTCGACATCCTCGCCGAACAGGATCACGCGCGGGTCGCGCGCCATCTCCTCGGCGAGCGCCTCGTTGATCGCCTGGATCATCCGTCGCCGTGCCATCGCGCGCTCCCTCAGGCGAACATGAACTGCCGCGCCTGGTCGGCCGGCGGATAGGGGCTCTCGGTCGCGAAGGCGACCGCGTCGGCAACCGCCGCGGCGATCTCGGCCTCGATCGCCTCGCGGGCGGAGGCGGGGGCGAGCCCGTGCTCGTCCAGATAGCCGGCGAGCCGTGCGATCGGATCGCGCTTCGCCCACGCCGCCACCTCCTCGTCGTTGCGGTAGGAGCCGGCGAGGAACGACGCCTCGCTCTCGACATGGCCGCGCAGCCGGTAGGTGCGGCACTCGATCAGCGTCGGCCCCTCGCCCGCCCGCGCGCGGCGCACCGCCGCATCCGCAGCCTGCCAGACCGCGATCACGTCGTTGCCGTCGACCGCCGCCGAAGGCACGCCGAAAGGCTTGGCGCGATCGGCGATCGCGCCGACCGTCACGGTGGCGGTGGGCGAGAACTCGGAGAAGCCGTTGTTCTCGCATACCAGCACCAGCGGCAGCTTCCACAGCGCCGAGACGTTCAGCGCCTCCATCAGCACGCCCTGGTTGGCCGCCCCGTCGCCGAAGAACGCGACCGAAACCGCCCCCTTGCGGTCGAGCTGCGCGGCCAGCGCGGCGCCGACCGCGAGCGCGATGCCGCCGCCGACGATGCCGTTCGCGCCGAGGATGCCTTTCGAGAAGTCGGCGACATGCATCGAGCCGCCCATGCCGCGGCAGACGCCGCCCGCCCGCCCGTACACCTCGGCGACCAGCAGCCTCGGATCGCCGCCCTTGGCCAGGAAATGCCCATGCCCGCGATGCGTGGACGCGATCCAGTCGGCGTCCGTCAGATGCGCACACACGCCGGTCGCGACCGCCTCCTCGCCGATGTAGAGGTGCACGGGTCCGGGCAGGTCGCCGCGCTTGAAGTCCTCGCCCAGCCGCTCCTCGATCCGGCGGATCAGCAGCATGCGCCGATAGAGCGCCAGCAGATCCTCGGCGGAGAGGTTGATCGCGGACGGCGTGCGCATGGGGGCTGCGGTTCCTCCTCGATGGCCGACGGGCTTCTGCCGTCCTTGACGCCACTGCACACGCGGGAGAATGGAGGTGTCAAGGTGGGGTGGCGCAACCCGCCTGGCGTGCGCAACACGGAGCCTGTCGTGACGATTCCGGAACGCTTCCTCGCGGCCCCCTCGCCGAACCACGACGCGCGGCCCGAGGGCGTGCCGATCGACACGCTGGTGCTGCACTACACCGGGATGCCGACCGGGGCGGAGGCGCTGGCGCGGCTCCGTGACCCGGCCGCGAAGGTGTCGTCGCACTATGTCGTCGAGGAGGACGGGCAGGTCTTCGCGCTCGTGCCAGAGCAGCGGCGCGCCTGGCACGCCGGGCTGTCATGGTGGCGCGGCCACGTCGCGCTGAACGACCGTTCGATCGGCATCGAGATCGTCAATCCAGGCCATGACTGGGGCTATCGCGACTTCCCCGACGTGCAGATCGACGCGCTCATCGCGCTCTGCCGCGCGGTGCTCGCGCGCCATCCGATCCCACCGCGCAACGTGGTCGCGCACAGCGACATCGCCCCTTCGCGCAAGCAGGACCCGGGCGAGCGTTTCCCCTGGGCGCGGCTCGCCGCCGCGGGCATCGGGCTCTGGCCGGGCGAGGCACCGGCGGCGGTGGACGAGGTGCCGCCGATCGCGTCCGGCGAGGCGGGCGACGGGGTGCGCGCGCTCCGGGCGACGCTGCGGCGGATCGGCTACCAGGTTGCGCCCGAGGGGCCCGCCGATGCCGCGCTCGCGACCACGCTGGCGGCATTCCAGCGCCACTGGGCGCCGCACCGCACCGACGGGGTGGCGGACGGCCGGACGCGCTGGGCCGCCGGCCGCGTGGCGGCCATGGCGGAGGGGTGCATCGGCGGGGCTTGACCCGGCCCCCCTCCCCGTCACACATCCGCAATCGGGTCAGGCGGCCGGACGGCCGCGCCCTCCACCCTTCGCGAGAAGGCTGGGGCCGAAAGGCCGGAGGGTGAGGAAAGTCCGGGCTCCACGGGAACACGGTGCCGGGTAACGCCCGGCGGGGGCGACCCCAGGGACAGTGCCACAGAGAACAGACCGCCGGCGCGCCGCGAGGCCCGTCGGCAAGGGTGAAACGGTGCGGCAAGAGCGCACCGCGGCCCCGGCAACGGGGACGGCACGGCAAACCCCACCGGGAGCAAGACCGAATAGGGGCGGGCGGCGGAAGCCCTCAAACGGCAGGCCGCAGGCGCGTTCCCGCGCGTCCCGCCCGGGTAGGTCGCGCGAGGCGCCCGGCGACGGGCGTCCCAGACGAATGGTCGTCCAGGGGTGGCGACACCCCGGACAGAACCCGGCTTACAGGCCGCCTGACCCGCTCGCGGCCGCGTCGGACAACTAGAACAAAGCATGAATACTTGTGCCCGATCGCCCCCCGACCCGCGGCCTCCGGGCGAGGACCACGAACCACCCGTTAACCATTGCGCCCGGCCAAGACAACCCCTGGAAATCCCAAGACAATCCGGCCCTTTCCAGTTGACGCCCATATCTGCCCATGTTATCCCATGAACGACCATGACGCGGCGGCGTCATGGACCGCCGTCCCTGCCGACCCCCCGTGCCGGGACGACCGCGCGGAACGAGCCCGTCCCGCCGGGCAAGACGGTGATGGGGTGTGGCGGAGCGGATGGGCCGGTTCCTGGGCATCCAAGAGAACAGGCTGGACAGCAAGGGGCGGGTGTCGGTCCCGGCGTCGTTCCGCGCGACACTCGCGAGCTTCAACACCAACGAGCTGATCCTGCGCCCGAGCCACAAATCGCCCGCCATCGAGGCCTGGCCCGAGCCCGCCTACAGCCGTCTCGCCGAGGGGCTGGACCGGCTCGACGCCTTCTCCGACGAGCACGACGCCCTCACCGTGACGCTGTTCGCCTCCGCCCATTCGGCAACACCCGACGCGGACGGGCGGATCGTGCTGACGGACCGGATGATCGCCCATGCCGGCCTCGAAGTGAACAAGCCGGTCGCCTTCATGGGGCTGGGCGAGCGGTTCTACATCCTCCAGCCTGCGGAGGCGGAACGGATGCTCGCGGCCTCCACCGCCCGTGCGCTCAAGGAGGGTCTGACCGTGCCCCGCGGAGGCCGGACATGACCGCGCCCGGCCATGTGCCGGTGATGCTGCGCGAGGTGCTCGCCCTGCTCGCCCCGCGCGACGGCGGCCGCTATCTCGACGCGACCTTCGGCGGCGGCGGCTACACCGCCGCGATCCTGGGCGCCGCCGACTGCACCGTGTTCGCGATCGACCGCGACCCGCAGGCGATCGCGCGCGGCGCGGCGCTGGCCGCGCGCCATCCGGGGCGGCTCACCCTGATCGAGGGGCGGTTCGGCGACATGGTCGAGTTGCTTGCCGCACGCGGCATCACCGCGCTCGACGGCGTCGCCTTCGATCTCGGCGTCTCCTCCCTCCAGCTCGACGCGCCCGAGCGCGGCTTCTCCTTCCGCGCCGAGGGGCCGCTCGACATGCGCATGGGCGGCGACGGCCCGCGTGCGGCGGATCTGGTCAACACGCTGGACGAGCATGCGCTCGCCGATCTCATCGGCCGCTTCGGCGAGGAGCGCCATGCGCGCCGGGTGGCGCGCGCGATCGTGCGCGCGCGCGCGGAGGCGCCGATCGAGACCACCGCGCGGCTCGCCGCGATCGTGCGCGCGGCCGTGCCGCCGGGCGCGGACGGGATCGATCCCGCCACGCGCAGCTTCCAGGCGCTGCGCATCGCCGTGAACGACGAACTCGACGAGATCGCGCGGGGGCTCGCCGCCGCGATCGGCCTCGTCGCCCCGGGCGGGCGGATCGTCGCCGTCTCGTTCCATTCTCTCGAGGACCGGATCGTCAAGCGCGCCTTCGCCGAAGCCGCCGGCCGCGCGCCCGGCGTCTCGCGCCACGACCCGGCGGCGCTGCGCGCCCGATCGGCGCCGCGCCTGCGCCTGCTCACGCCGAAGCCGCTGCGGCCGAGCACCGACGAGACCGCCGCCAACCCCCGCGCACGCAGCGCCCGGCTGCGCGCCGCCGAACGCCTCGCCGAGGCCGCATGATGCGCGCCTCCACCCTGATCTGGGCCGGGCTCGTCGTGCTCGCCGGGCTGTTCCTCTACCAGGTGAAGCACGACGTGCAGGCGCTCGAGGACCGCCTCGCCGGCCTCAACCGTCGCATTCTCGCCACCCAGGACCGCATCCACGTGCTGCGCGCGGAGTGGTCGCTGCTGAACGAGCCCGCCCGGCTGGGCGACCTCGCGCGCCGGCATCTCGCGCTCGCGCCGATGCGGCCCGACCAGTTCGCCGCCCCCGCCGAGATCGCGGCGCGCGTCGCCCTCCGCCGGCCGGCCGCGCCGGAGAGCGCGCCCGG
>NZ_VIKA01000330.1 GCF_006704265.1 Elioraea sp. Yellowstone
GGCTCGAACCGGTGCTGCTGACCGGCGACGCCGAGGCGCCCGCGCGCGCGGTGGCCGCCGCCCTCGGCATCGCCCGCGTCGAGGCCGAGGCGAGCCCGGAGGACAAGGCGGACCGCGTCGCCGCGCTCAGGCGCGAAGGACGCACCGTGGCGATGGTGGGCGACGGCGTGAACGACGCGCCCGCGCTCGCCGCGGCCGATCTCGGCATCGCGATCGGCGGCGGCACCGACGCGGCGCTGAAGACCGCCGGGATCGCGCTGATGCGCGACGATCCGCGCCTCGTTCCCGAGGCGATCCGCATCGCGCGGGCGACCTTGCGCAAGATCCGCGAGAACCTCGCCTTCGCCTTCGTCTACAACATCGCCGCGATCCCGCTCGCCGCGCTCGGCGTCCTCACCCCGGTGATCGCCGGGGCGGCGATGGCGCTCTCCTCGGTCTCGGTGGTGACGAATGCGCTGCTGCTGCGCCGGCTCGGCCGCGCTACACGGAGGGCATGAGCAGGGCACCGACTCGCCGCCCTCCCGCCCGCCGCGCCGCGCCGCGCCGTCCGGCGCGCCGCCGCGGCCC
>NZ_VIKA01000331.1 GCF_006704265.1 Elioraea sp. Yellowstone
CCACGACGCGGCCGCGACCGTCCGCCGCGGGCCGCCGCAGCACGACGGTCGCGTCGTCGTCGACCCGACGCCGCACCCGCCTTGGCCCGACCTGACGCGCCGCCGGACGGAGGCGCCTAGCTGCCGATGTTGACGATGTGGACGCGCCGGTTGCGCGGCTCGTCCACGTTGTCGCCGGTCGGCACCGCGAGCCGGGTCTGGCCGAGGCCCACGGTCTCGAGCCGGGTGCGGCTGATGCCGAAGCGCTGCACGAGGTAGTCGCGCACCGCCTGGGCGCGCCGCTCCGACAGGAGCAGGTTGTACTCCGCGCTGCCGGTGGTGTCGGTATGCCCCTCGATGCGGAACCTGTAGGGGCTCAGATCGGCGCTGGTGAGCGCCCGGCCGAGCTCGTCGAGCAGCCGGCGCGCCTGCGGCGTCAGCTCCGCCGAGTTGGTCGCGAACAGCACGTTGAGCGAGATCGACGGCGCCTCGGCCGCCGGCGGCATCGGCGCAGAGGGTGCCGGCGCACCGGGCGCGACCGGCACGGGCGCGGCCTGCTGCACCGGTGCCGGGGTGTCCGGCGC
>NZ_VIKA01000332.1 GCF_006704265.1 Elioraea sp. Yellowstone
GTCCGCGCTGGCGGCAGCGGGCTTCGATCCCGGCCCCGTGGACGGCTACGACGGGCCGCGCACCCGGGCAGCGCTCGCCGCCTTCGCCCGCGCCGAGGGGATCGCCGGCGCCGCGCCCTACGGGCCGGCGATGATCGGGCGGCTGCGCGCGCGGGCGCGCTGATCCTCAGCCGGGGCTGCTCGTCGGCTCGTCCGAGGGCGGATCGTCGGGGCTCACTGCCGGGTCGGTGACGCCGAGGGTCGGGTCGGTCGGCGGCAGGCCGAGCAGCGAATCGACCTGCGCCACCACCGCCGGGCTCAGCGACTTGTTCGCGGCCGCGGCAAGCTCGGCCGAGCGCGCGGCGGCGATCGCGGCCTCCTTCGCCGCGATCTCCTCCGGCGTGGTCGCGGGCATCGCGAGCGCGGCGAGCATCGCCTGCTCGTAGGCGGCGATCAGCCCCACCTGCGAGGTGGGCGCGGCATTGGCGCGCGCGACCGGCGAGGCGTGCGCGGCGTTCAGCGAGCCGAGCGCGCTCGCGAGCGCGCCGTAGCTTGCGGCCGTCACACCGCGCCCGGT
>NZ_VIKA01000333.1 GCF_006704265.1 Elioraea sp. Yellowstone
GCGCTCGGCCACGCCCCGCGGCTGGCGGTCGGCCACTCGGCCGGCGCGGCGGTGCTCGCGCGCATGACGATCGACGGCGCGATCGCGCCGGAGGTGCTGGTCGCGCTCAACGGCGCGCTGGTGCCGATCCGCAACGGGCCGGGCGAGCTGCCCTGGTTCTCGGGGCTCGCGCGCCTGATGGCGACGCTGCCCGTGGTGCCGTGGGTGCTGTCCTGGCAGGCGGCCGACCGCGCCACGGTGGAACGGCTGCTGCGCGGCACCGGCTCGACCATCCCGCCGGAGAACGTGACGTTCTACACCCGGCTCCTGCGCCGGCCGGGCCATGTCGCGGCCGCGCTCGGCATGATGGCGGCGTGGGACCTCGCCGCGCTCGCGCGCGACCTGCCGCGGCTCGCCGTGCCGCTGGTGCTGGTGGTCGGCACGAACGACCGCACCGTGCCGCCCGAGGAGGCCGAGCGCGTGCGCGCCCTCGTCCCGGCGGCGCGCATCGTCGCGCTCCCCGGGCTCGGCCACCTCGCGCACGAGGAGCGGCCGGACCTGGTC
>NZ_VIKA01000334.1 GCF_006704265.1 Elioraea sp. Yellowstone
CCCGAGCCCAGCCGGCCGCCAGGAGCGCGAGCGCGAGACTGTCGGGGCCGCCGGAGACGCCGACCGCGAGCGCCGGGCCGGGCTCGAAGGGGCCGCAGGCCTCCAGCGCCGCGGCGAAGGCGGCAGGCGTCAGCAGCGCAGCCGGGTGCGTTCGCGGGTCAGCGCCTCGCGCACATCCGGCCGCATGTCGTCGGCGAAGTCGGAGGCGAGCTGGCGGAACACCTCGCAGGCCGAAGCGGTCTCGTTGATCGCGCCGAGCGACCGGCCGAGCCCGAGCAGGATCTCCTGCCGGCGCGCGCGGTCCGTGGTCCGGCTGCGCGCGTCATCGTAGGCGAGCGCCGCCTGCATGTACTCGCGCCGGCCGAAGAGGGCGTCGGCGCGGATCTGGTAGGCCTCGCCGACGCGCGCGTCGCGCGGATAGGCGGCGATGAAGGCCTGCGCCTCGCGCTCGGCGGTGGCCCAGTCCTGCCGGCGCAGCGCCTCGCGGGCGGCGTTGAGGATCTGCGCCTGGCTGCGCGGCGCCGGCGCCTGGGCGGGGGC
>NZ_VIKA01000335.1 GCF_006704265.1 Elioraea sp. Yellowstone
CCGCTCGGCGCCGATGCGCTTGCGCCAGCGGGTCATCGAAGAGCGATCGAGCGGCAGGGCGTGCTGGAAGTGGGTCTCGCCACAGAACAGCTGCACATAGGGGCTGTCGAGGAAGCGCGCGCAGACAGCTTCGTCGGACAGGCCGTCCATGTGCTTGATCAGGTGCAGCCCGACCATCAGCCGCGTCGGCAGTCCGGGCCGGCCGACACCGTCGCGATACAGCGGACCGAACGCGGCGGCGAAGCGATGCCAGTCGATCAGGCCCGCCAGGCGCACCAGAGGATGCCGCGGATCGACGAGGTTCATCAGCGCCGAGCGGAAGAGTTCGGGCTGCTCGGGCGGTGGTGATTTCGGCCGCATCGGCGTGCTCCCCGGCCACGACATGCCGAGCGAATCACGCCGCCGGACGGCCTTCAACAGGGACGCGGATTTGCAAGCTTTCCGCCCGCTCCGGACAGGGACCTTGCAAACGCGAATACCTCTTCAAGCTGGAGACGCGAGGAATCGTGCGAGGTTCCGCGTTCTTCACGGGCGAC
>NZ_VIKA01000336.1 GCF_006704265.1 Elioraea sp. Yellowstone
GACCGCATGACCCGGCTCCATCTCGACGCCAACGCGACCGAGCCGCTGCGCCCGGAGGCGCGCGCGGCCGTGCTCGCCGCCCTGGACGTGTCCGGCAACCCGTCCTCGGTGCACGCCGCCGGACGGGCGGCACGGCGCCTGCTCGAGGAGGCGCGCGAGCGGCTCGCCGGGCTGGCGGGGCTCTCCCCGGCGGCGGTGGTGTTCACGTCCGGCGGCACGGAGGCGAACGCGACCGTGCTTGCCGGCCTGCGCGCCGAGGGCCGGCGCGTGCTCGCCGGCGCGACCGAGCACGACTCCGTGCTGCGAGCGGCTCCCGAGGCCGAACGGATCCCGGTGGATCGCGACGGGGTGATCGACCTCGCCGCGCTCGAGGCCGCGCTCGCGGGCGATGCGCGGCCCGCGGCGGTCGCGCTGATGCTCGCCAACAACGAGACCGGCACGCTCCAGCCGGTCGCCGCGGTGGCCGCGCTCTGCCGGCGCTTCCGGGCGCGGCTGCACGTCGATGCGGTGCAGGCGCCGGGGC
>NZ_VIKA01000337.1 GCF_006704265.1 Elioraea sp. Yellowstone
TGCGCTAGCGTCGTCGCGACAACGATCACGGGAGAGACCGATGCGTCCGCTCGCAGCCCTCACCGCCGCCCTCGCGCCGCCCCGGTCATCGCCGCGCCGGCGACGATGGTCAGGCTGCCGCGGCTGTACTTGTGGTCGTCCGGTCCGGGGCGGCGCAGGCGGCCGCGCCACAGCGCCGGGTCGTTGCGGAACGTGCGCGGGGCGATGGCGGGGAGGACGGCATCGGGAATGCCGATCGGCGCGCACAGGGTCTCGCCGCAGAGATCCCGCCCCGGGCGCAGCAGATGCGCCGGCTTGAGCCGGAAGAAGGTCACGGTCAGCGCGGCCTGCGGCGCGAAGCCCAGCACCGCGCCGGTATCGCCCGCGACTCCTGAGGGCAGGTCCACCGCCACCACCGGCGCGCGGCAGGCGGCGAGCGTCGCCGCGACGACACCCCCGACAGGGCGCGCGAGGCCCGCGCCGAACACCGCATCGACCACGAGCTGCGCGCGTGCGACGGCCGCCGGCGCCAGCGGCTCCAC
>NZ_VIKA01000338.1 GCF_006704265.1 Elioraea sp. Yellowstone
ACAGCCCGGGCCCCGACCGCGTCGTGACGCTGGCGGCGGAGGCCTGTGCGCGGGCGGGCATCCCGGCGCGCGCCACGGTCGATGCGGGGGCGCACATGTTCAGCGCCACCGCGTGCTGGCCGTGCCGGCAGCCCAACGACCTCCTGATCTCGAACGGTCTTGCGACCATGGGCTTCGCGCTGCCGGCCGCGATCGCCGCCGCGCTGGTCGAGCCCGCCCGCCCGGCGGTCGCCTTCACGGGCGACGGCGGCCTGCTGATGTGCCTCGGCGAGCTTGCGACCGCAGCCGCCGCCGGCGCCAGCGTGGTGGTCGTGGTGTTCAACGACGGCGCGCTCAGCCTGATCGACCTCAAGAAGGGCGGCCGCGCGCTGCCGGCCGACAGCCTCGGCTGGCCGTGCCCGGGCTTCGCGGAGGTCGCGCGCGGCCTGGGCTGCCGCGAGGCGCCCGCACCGACGGAGTAAGCGGGCCGGGCGAGGGTTCCGCGAATCTCTCAGGTCACGGGACAGAG
>NZ_VIKA01000033.1 GCF_006704265.1 Elioraea sp. Yellowstone
CTCGGCGGCCGCGCGCGCGGCGTCCCACGCGCCGATCAGGTCGCGCGCCGCGACCGGCGGCAGCGCCTCGGGGCCGAGCGGGACCTCGTAGAGCAGCGCTCCGGCGGGACCGGGATGGATGCGAACCTCGGCGTGCACCGCGCCAGCATGGCGCGCGCAGGCCGCGCGCGCCATCACGGAATCGCTGGCCGGAGGGTTGCGCTGGACGCGGCGGGCGCGCACGCTGCCGTATGCCGGCGCGGGCCGGTGACAGGGGATCGGGACACATGGACGAGACGTGGCGTTTGACCGCGACGGCGGCGCGCGCGGCCATCGCGGCCGGGCGGCTGGCGGTGGAGGACCTCGTGGAGGCGTGCCTGGCGCGGATCGCGGCGCGCGATCCGGCCGTGCGCGCCTTCGTCGCGCACGAGCCTGATTCGGTGCGCGCCGCGGCACGGCGGGCCGATCCCTCGGCGCCGCTCGGCGGCATCCCGGTGGGGGTCAAGGACGTGCTCGACACCGCGGACCTGCCGACCGGCTATGGCAGTCCGATCTATGCCGGCTTCCGCCCGCGCGCCGATGCCGCCGCGGTGGCCTGGACGCGCCGCGCCGGCGGCGTGGTGATGGGCAAGACGGTGACCACGGAGTTCGCGGTGCGCACGCCGGGGCCCACGCGCAACCCGCTCAATCTCGCCCACACGCCGGGCGGGTCCTCCTCGGGCTCCGCCGCGGCCGTGGCGGACTTCATGGTGCCGGTCGCCTTCGGCACGCAGACCGCGGGCAGCATCATCCGTCCGGCCGCGTATTGCGGCATCGTCGGCTACAAGCCGTCCTTCGGCATGATCGCGCGGGCCGGCATGAAGGTGATGTCGGAGAGCCTGGACACGATCGGCGTGATGGCGCGCTCGGTCGCGGACTGCGCCCTGTTCGCGGGCGCGGTGGCGGGCCGTGACCTCGGCGATCCGGAGCGCGCCCCGTCCCGGCCGCCGCGCATCGGCCTCTGCCGCTCGCCCTCCTGGCCGGCGGCGCTGCCGGAGACGGTGGCACTCTGGGACGACGTCGCCGCCGCCCTCGCGCGCGCCGGTGCCGCGCTGGTGGAGCGCGAGCTGCCGGCCTCGTTCGGCGCCCTGGTGGAGGCGCATCCCACCATCATGGTCATGGAGACGGCGCACGCGCTCGGGTGGGAGCTCACCACGTGCCAGCCCCTGCTCTCGGCGGCGCTGAAGGAGCGTCACCTGCCCGCGCTCGCCTGGCCGCGCGAGCGGCTGGACGAGGCGCTGAAGGTGGCGCAGGGCTGCATCCTCGCCTTCGGTCCGGCGCTCGAGGGGGTGGACGTGCTGGTCACGCCCTCGGCGCCCGGCGAGGCGCCGGAGGGGATCGGCTGGACCGGCGATCCGGCCTTCAACTTCCTCTGGACCACGCTGCGCGTGCCCTGCGTCACCGTGCCGGCGGGGCTCGGTCCGCGCGGGCTTCCCCTCGGCATCCAGATCGTCGGCCGGCAGGGCGACGACGCCGCCGTGCTGGCCTGGGCGCGCTGGGTGCAGGCGGCGCTCGGCTGACCCCGCCGGTCGGAGCCGCGCGCCGCCCTCGCGCTCATCGTCCGGCTGGCGCGGTGCCGCTCGGCAGCGGCCCGGTCTCCGGCCTCTCCGCCAGCACGCCGTCGGCGCGCTCGCCGAGCTCCGCCCGCCACGGCCGCCAGCGCTCGAGCGCGTAGAGTGCGGCGATCAGCAGCGCGGCGAAGCCGAGCGCGAGCGGCCAGAACGGCAGGTCGAGCAGGCCGTGCAGCGTGAGCCTGCCCGGCGAGCCGGTGAGCAGCACCGGACGGATCGCCGGCTCGAGATAGGCGAAGGTCAGCGCCCCGGCGAGGCCGCCCAGCAGCGTCAGCCGCGCGTCGCGATAGCCGACGCCGACCTGCGCCAGCACGGTGCCCGGGCAGGCGCCGGCCAGCGCGATGCCGACGCCCGTGACGAACCCCCCGAGGAGCTGCGCGCCATACAGCACGGCCTTGGGGTCGAGCTTGGGGACGATCCCCGTCAGCGTGCCGAGCGCGAGCACGATCAGCCCCGACGCGACGGAGGCGAGGAAGATGCGCAGCATCAGGAAGTTCCTGAGCTGCATCTGGCCGAGGATCACGCCGGGCTCGAACACCCGGCTCTTCTCCAGGAGGAAGCCGAAGGCCACGCCCATCAGCAGGCCCACGGCGATGGCAGCGAGAACGCTCATCGTTGGTGCTCCTTCGGGCTCAGCGGACGGCGCGCAGCATCATCGCGGTGGCGATGCCGCCGGCGAACATCGCGCCCACGGCGACGAAGCCCGAGACGGCAAGCTGGGCGATGCCCGAGATGCCGTGGCCGGAGGTGCAGCCGTCGGCGAGCCGGGCGCCGAACAGCAGCAGGAAGCCGCCGGCGAAGGCGAGGGCGAAGCGCACGGCAGGGTTCGCGGTGCCGAGCGCGCGGGTCCAGACCGGCGCGATGCCCGACCGACGCGTGCCCGACAGGCCGGCCGAGAGGAACGCGCCGAGCGCGATCCCGCCGACCAGCGCGACCTGCCACCAGTTCTTGGCGCCGTCGAGATACTTGCCGGCATAGGCGAGGCCGCGGATCGCCGGATCGAAGAGCTCGGCGATCGAGGCCGAGACGGTCACGTAGGAGGACGAGGCGCCGAGGGCGGTGCCGAGCAGCAGGAAGGCCGGCACCTGCAGCAGCCCGATCAGCGCCCCGGTGAGATAGGGCGACCAGGCCCGATCCGAGAGGCGGATCATGATGGATGTCCTTTCACTTGCGGGGTGCCCCGATGCGGTGCACCGTCGTGCGCGAAGCTATGACTTCATATCTTCGAATACAAGAACCAAAAGAGTGCGCGCCCCACCTCTCCCCGACGGCGCGCCGGAGCGTGACCGATGGACACGACGACGATGGATGTCTCCACGCTGGACGCGCAGGCCGAGGCAGCGGCGGCCCTTCTGAAGTCGCTCGCCAACCCGGTGCGGCTGAAGATCCTCTGCGCTCTGGTCGAGGGCGAGCGGTCGGTCGGCGCGCTGGCGGAACGCGCCGGCGTGCGCGAGACCGTGGTCAGCCAGCACCTGATGCGGCTCAGGGCCGAGGGGCTGGTGAAGAACCGCCGTGTGGCGACGACGGTATACTACGCGATCACCGAGGGCCCGGCGCTCGGCGTGCTGGAGGCGCTCCACGAGGCGTTCTGCCGCCCGGAACAGGCGCCGCGGCGCTGATCAGAACCGGCGCGCAAGCCAGATCCGCACACCGCCGGGCGGCAGGTCGTCGAGACGGCCGAACTCGCGGTAGCCCTGGCGCGCGTAGAAGCCGGGCGCCTGGAAGCCGTAGGTATCGACGAAGGCGCCGAGGCAGTCGCGCCGGCGCGCCTCGTCCTCGGCAGCGCGCAAGAGCGCCGCGCCGATCCCCTGGCCGCGCCGGCCCTCCTCGACCCAGAGCCAGGCGACGAACAGCCAGCGCCAGAAGGTGATGCCGCGCAGTCCGCCGACGACCTGCCCGTCCTCCGCCCGCGCGACGACCCAGACCGGCCGGGCCTCGGCCGGACCGGCGGCGCGCTCGTTGAAGGCGGTGAGCCCGTCGCTGATCGCCGCGACGGTCGCCGGCGCGGGATCGTCCTCGAGCGCGAGCGCGATCCCCGGGGGCAGGATCATGCCTTGGCGGCGGCCGCGCGCGGGTCCGCCGCCAGAGCCTCGGTGGTGTCGAAGTCGCGCATCACCGCGTCGTCGGCCATCTCGACCTCGTGCACCGCCTCGGCGTGCTCGCCGGCAAGGTGGCGCGCGCCGACATCGCCGGTGACTTGGCGCATCGCGGCGAAGAAGCGTCGTCCCCACAGCATCGGGTTGCCCTGCTTGCCGCGGAAGGTCGGCAGCACGATCTCGCGCCCCTCGTCGGGGTCGAAGGCCGCCATCAGCCGGTCGAGCATCGGCGCCGTCACGAGCGGCATGTCGCCGAGACAGACGAGGGTTCCGTCCACGTCGGGCGGCAGCGCATCGATGCCGGTGCGCAGGCTGGCGGAGAGGCCCTGGGCATAGTCGGGGTTGTGCGCGAACACGACGTCGCGGCCGCGCAGCGCCTCGCGCACCGCCTCCGCCTCGTGGCCGGTGACCACGATCACGGGTCGCGCACGCGAGGCCAGCACGTTGTCCACCACCCGCGCGATCATCGCCTTGCCGGACGCATCCTTCACCAGCAGCTTGTTGACGGGGGCCATCCGCCGCGACCGTCCGGCGGCGAGCACGATCGCGGCGATCCGGCTGCCGCGCTTCGGTGCCGGGCCCTGGTCCTCCTCCGGCGCGCGCGCGCGCGGCAGCGGGCGGAGTTCGATCTCCTTGAGGAGACCCCCCACCCCCATGCCCATGATCTCGCGCGGTCCCACCGGCAGGTCCGCCATCAGCCGCTGCAGCACCCAGTCGAACCCGTTGAGCTTCGGGCTGCGCGCGCAGCCGGGCAGCACCACCGTCGGGACCTCGCCGATCCGGCCGAGATAGAGGAGCTGGCCGGGATCCACCGGCATCCCGCCGTGCAGGATCTCGCCGCCTGCGCGCAGGATCGCGGCGGGACAGACGTCGCGCCGGTCCACCACCGCCGAGGCGCCGGCGACCAGCAGGATCCGGGCACCCGCCTTGCGCAGCCGCTCGAGCGCGGCCGCCACCTCGGCGGTGTCGTGGCCGCAGCGCTCCTCCGGCAGGAGTTCGCCCCCGAGGGCTACGACACGGTCGCGCGTCGCCGCCACCGTGCCCTCGAGCACGCTCTCCTTGGTGTCGGCGAAGCGCGTCAGCACCAGCCCGACCTTGCGGCCGGTGAACGGCCGCACCTCGATCAGCGGCCTGCCCTGGCGCGCGATCGCCACCGCCGCGGCGACGATGCGCCGGTCCACCGCGAAGGGGATGATCTTCACGGTCGCCACCAGGTCGCGCGGCTGCACCACGCTGAAGGGCGGCAGGGTGGCGAGCGTGACCGCCTCGTCCAGCCGGTTCAGCGCCTCGATGCGCGCCGTGTCGAGCAGCAGGAGCCCCGCGGTCTCGGCGCTGAAGTTCACCCGCCCGGTCGCCGCGCGCGTGCGCGCGACCAGCGGGCCCAGGCAGGCATCGGCCAGCCGATCCGCCGCCTCGTCCTCGCCCACGTCGCCCGTCTCCAGCCGCGCGACCGTCACGCGCGCGATCCCGGCGGCGGCCAGGGCCGCGACATCCTCGCGCGTCAGCACGCGGCCCTTCTTCAGGACGCGCGCGCCCGCCCGCGTCGAATGCGCGAGGATCGCGCCGACGGCGTCCGCGACCGCCTCCTCGCCGAACGTCATGCCGCCTCCCGCGCCGGGGAAACGAGCGTCGCGCGCCGGCGCACCGCGACGATCTCGGCCATGATCGCGAGCGCGATCTCGGGCGCCGTCTCGGCCCCGATCGCGAGCCCGATCGGCCCATGGATGCGCGCGAGCGTCTCGGGCGCATGGCCGAGCGCGGCGAGCCGCGCGAGCCGTGCGGCGTGGGTGCGCCGCGAGCCGAGCGCGCCGATGTAGAAGGCGTCCGAGCGCAGGGCGGCGTCGAGCGCAGGGTCGTCGAGCTTGGGATCGTGCGTCAGCGTCACCACCGCGCTGCGGCCGTCGGGCCCGAGCGCCGCCATCGCCTCGTCCGGCCAGCGGTGATCGAGCGCCACGCCGGGGAAGCGCTCGCCGGTGGCGAAGGCCCGGCGCGGGTCGATCACCGTGACGGCGAAGCCGAGCGGCGGAGCCATGGGCGCGAGCGCCTGGGCGATGTGCACCGCACCCACCACGATCAGCCGCAGGGGCGGGTTGTGCGGGTGGAGGAACCAGCGCGCGCCCTCGACCTCCACCGTGCGCGCGACATCCTCGGCGAGGGCCTGGCGCGCGGCGGCCACCACCGCCTCCGGCAGGTTGGCGCCATGCGCGCCGTCGGGTCCGACCAGGGCTTGCGCGCCGTCCGAGAGGCGCGTGGCCAGGAGCACCGGACGTTTCGCCCGGCGTGCCGCCTGCAGGGCCTGGAACAGCGTGGGCGTCATCCGAGCTTCTCGACGAAGACGCTGACCGTGCCGCCGCAGGCGAGGCCGACCTCCCAGGCGCGCTCGTTGGTGACGCCGAAGCTGAGCAGGCGCGGCGTGCCGGAGGCCATCACCTCCTTCGCCGCATCCGCGACCGCGCCCTCGATGCAGCCGCCCGAGACCGAGCCGGCCATGCGCCCCGAGGCGGTGACGGCCAGACGCGAGCCGGCCGGGCGCGGCGACGAGCCCCAGGTCTCGACCACGGTGGCGAGCGCCACGGTCTCGCCATCGGCCACCCACTGGCCGGCGGTCGTCAGGATGTCCTCGGCATCGGCGATCATGCGGCCTTCCTCCTGGCCTGGGGGGCGGAGAGCGCGTGCACCAGCCCCGCGATGCTCTCGATATTGTGCGCCGGGCGGAAGTCGTCCACGTGCGGCAGCATGGCCCTGATCCCCGTCGCCTTCGGCTCGAAGCCCCGGAAGCGCAGCAGCGGGTTGAGCCAGATCAGCCGGCGGCAGGATTTGTGCAGCCGCTCCATCGCTTCGGCAAGCCCGGCTCCGCCCTCGCGGTCGAGCCCGTCGGTGATCAGCAGCACGGTCGCCCCCTGCCCGAGCACGCGCCGTCCCCATTCGCGGTTGAAGCGCGCGATCGCCTCGCCGATGCGCGTCCCCCCGGACCAGTCCGGCACCATCGCGCTCACCATCCGGAACGCCGTCTCGGGGTCGCGGTGGCGGAAGGCACGCGTGATGTTGGTGAGCCGCGTGCCGAACAGGAAGGTGTGGGTGCGCGTGCGGGTGGAGGCGACCGCATGCAGGAAGTGCAGCAGGATCGGCGCGTAGCGGCCCATCGAGCCGGAGATGTCGCACAGGGCGACCAGCGGCGGGGGGCGCGTCCGCCGCCGCCGGCGCGCGATCTCGACCAGCGCGCCGCCTTCGCGCAAGGACCGGCGCAGCGTCTCGCGCAGATCGGCGCGCGGCCCATGCGGATCGGGGCGGAAGCGGCGGGTCGGCACGGCGTCGAGCGGCAGGACGAGGCGGGCGATGGCGGCGCGCGCGGCGCGGATCTCGGCCTCGCTCATCGCCTCGAAGTCCATCTTCCGGAGCCGCTCCTCGGCCGAGGCGACGAGGCGGGCCTCGATCCGCTGCTCCGCCTCGGGCGGACGGGGCCGCTCCTTCGGGCGGGACTGCGCGCCCATCGCCTCGGCGGCGCGGCGCGCCCCCACTTTCGGCGTCTGGGGCTCGGCCGGGCGGCGCAGCCCGTCGAGCGCGGCCATGATGCTCTCGGCGACGGCGCGCTCGGGATTGCGCCAGAACAGGGCGAAGGCGGCGTCGAACACCTCCCACTGCTCGCGGCGGGTGGCCATCACCGCGCGCAGCGCCGCGTGCACGTCCGCCTTGCGGGTGAGGTCGACATGGGTCAGCGCGTGCTGCGCCTCGATCACCTGGCCGGGCCCGACGGGAAGGCCGGCCCGGCGCAGCATCCGGCCGAAATGCAGCACGTTGAGGGCAAGGCGGCCGCCGCCCTCGGCGGCAGGGATCATCCTGCCTTCGCCTCCGCCACCAGCGCCGCGGCCTGCTCGCCGCGGATGCGCGCGATGTCGTCCTGGTACTTGAGCAGCACGCCGAGCGTCTCGTCGACACGCTGGGGATCGAGCTCGGTCGCATCGAGATGGGCGAGTGCGGCGCACCAGTCGATCGTCTCGGCGACCCCCGGCATCTTGAACAGGTCCATCTGCCGCAGCCGCTGCACGAAGGCCACCACCTGCCAGGACAGCTTCTCGGCCGCCTGCGGCGCCTTGAGCGCCAGGATCGCGCGCTCGCGCGCGGCATCGGGGAAGTCGACCCAGTGGTAGAGGCAGCGCCGCCGCAGCGCGTCGTGGATCTCGCGTGTGCGGTTCGAGGTGATCACCACCACCGGCGGTTCGGCCGCGCGGATCGTGCCGAGCTCGGGGATCGTCACCTGCCAGTCGGCGAGCAGCTCGAGCAGGAACGCCTCGAAGGGCTCGTCGGCGCGGTCGAGCTCGTCGATCAGCAGCACGGCCGGGCCGCCCTCGGGGCTGATCGCCTGCAGCAGCGGCCGCTCGATCAGGAAGCGGCGGTCGAAGATGCCGCGCGCCAGCCGGTCCTTGTCGCGCTCGCCGGCGGCCTCGGCGAGGCGGATCTCCAGGAGCTGGCGCGTGTAGTTCCAGTCGTAGAGCGCCGAGGCGAGGTCGAGCCCGTCATAGCACTGCAGCCGCACCATGCGCCGGCCGAGCGTCCTCGCCAGCACCTTGGCGATCTCGGTCTTGCCGACCCCGGCCTCGCCCTCGAGGAACAGCGGCCGCTGCATCCTGAGCGCGAGATGCACGGCGGTGGCGAGGGCGCGGTCGGCGACGTAGTCGCCGCGCGCGAGCAGGGCGAGCGTCTCGTCGACACCGACGGGCAGGGCGGATCCGTTCATGTCCCGCCTCTAGCCGAGCGCCCGGCCGAGGGCCAGCAGGGCGAGGACCAGGAGCACGGTGAGCCCGACCCAGACCGGCAGGGGCAGGCCGGTCACAGCACCATCAGGCCGACGATCGCCAGCCAGGCGGCGATCGAGATCCAGATCCAGGTCGGCAGGCCGAACATCTCGCTCGGCACCGGCAGGGGCAGCCGCGCGGGGGCGGGCGCCGGCGCGGCGGCCTCGGCGGCGGGCGGCGGGCCGGCCACGCGCGCGGCGAAGCGGTCGAAGAACTGGTCGGCCATCGAGCGCGCCGTGCTGTCGATCAGCCGCGCGCCGAGCTGCGCCATCTTGCCGCCGACCTGCGCCTTCACCTCGTAGGTCATCAGCGTCGCGCCGGGGCCGTCCTCGGCGAGGCGGACGGTGGCGCCGCCCTTGGCGAAGCCGGCCACCCCGCCCTGGCCCTCGCCCGAGATCGTGTAGCCGTTCGGCGGATCGAGATCCGAGAGCTGCACGCGCCCCGAGAAACGTGCGTTCATCGGCCCGATCCGCACGGCGACGCGCGCGGTCATCTCGGTGTCCGAGACCTTCTCGATGTGCTCGCAGCCGGGGATGCTGTCCTTCAGCACCTCGGGGTCGTTGAGCGCCTGCCAGACGGTCTCGCGCGGCGCGGGGATGCGCCGCTCGCCGGTCATGTCCATCGGGGGTCGTCCTGCGCGCGGTCGGGCCGGCGACCATAGCGACGGGACCCCGGAGCGGCAAGGCGGTGCGGCGGGGCGGCCGCTCTTGCGGCCGGGCCGTGTTCCGCTACCGTCACGCCTCCGTCCGCCCTCGCCGTCGGTTCCCCCATGCGCCTGTCCCGTCTTCCGGCCGTTCTGGTCCCGCTCGTCATCGTGCTGGCGGCATTCCCCGCCACCGCCGCCGAGGGCGCCGTGGACGGGCGCGCGCTCTCGCTCTGGTGGGTGCTGCCCTTCGCCGGGGTGCTGCTGTCGATCGCGATCGTCCCGCTGATCGCGCCGCACTGGTGGCACCGCTTCTACGGCCTGGTGATGCTCGGCTGGGCGCTGGCCTTCGTGATCCCCGCCGCGCTCGCCTTCGGCGCCGAGCCGGTGATCGACATGGTGCTGCACACCGCGCTCCTGGAATACATCCCCTTCCTGATCCTGCTGTTCGCCCTGTTCACGGTGGCCGGCGGGGTGCATCTCGCCGGCACGCTGCGGGGCACGCCCGGCACCAACACGGCGCTGCTCGCCTTCGGCACCGCGATCGCGAGCCTGACCGGCACCACAGGCGCCTCGATGCTGCTGGTGCGGCCGATGCTGCGGGCGAACCGCCATCGCAAGCATCGCGCGCATACGGTGATCTTCTTCATCTTCCTGGTGTCGAACATCGGCGGCTCGCTGACCCCGCTCGGCGACCCGCCGCTGTTCCTCGGCTTCCTGAAGGGCGTCGAGTTCTTCTGGCCGACCCAGCACCTGTTCGCGCCGATGCTGCTGCTGGCCGCCATGCTGCTGCTGATCTACCACCGGATGGAGAGCCGCTACTTCCGCCGCGAGCCGGATGAGATCCGCGAGGGCGGCGAGGCGGTGGAGCCGCTGCGCATCCAGGGCGGCGTGAACATCCCGCTGCTGCTGATGGTGGTGCTGGTGGTGCTCATGGAGGGGATCTGGCACCCCGGCGCGGTGACGTTCCTCAAGCAGCGCATCGCCATCGAGGTGGTGGTGGGCGACGTGCTGATGCTGCTGATCGCCGGCTACTCGATCTGGGTCACGCCGGCGCTGGTGCGCAACGCCAACGGGTTCACCTGGGGGGCGATGATCGAGGTCGCCAAGGTGTTCGCCGCGATCTTCGTCACGATCATCCCGGCGATCGCGATCCTGCAGGCCGGGCGTGAGGGTGCGCTCGCCGGGCTCGTCCGGCTCACCAGCGATGCCGACGGCAATCCCGATCCGACCATGTATTTCTGGCTCACCGGGCTGCTGTCGTCGTTCCTCGACAACGCGCCGACCTATCTCGTGTTCTTCAACCTGGCCGGCGGCGACGCGCAGACGCTGATGGGCCCGCTCGCCCCCGTGCTGGGCGCGATCTCCGCCGGGGCCGTGTTCATGGGTGCGAACAGCTACATCGGCAACGCGCCCAACTTCATGGTCCGCGCGATCGCCGAGGAGCAGGGCGTGAAGATGCCCTCCTTCCTCGGCTATTGCGGCTGGGCCGTCGTGTTCCTGATCCCGAACTTTGCGTTGCTGACGCTCATCTTCTATCGCTGAGGGGACAAGGAGCGAGCGGAGGACGCGATGACCTATCTCACGGCGGACGGGCTGCCGGCCGAACCCGCGGGGCTGCGGTTCCGCGCCCTGCTCGGCCGCGGCGGCATCCTCGAGATCCCCGGCGCGCACAACGGCATGGCCGGGATCCTGGCGAAGCGCGCCGGGTTCGAGGCGCTCTACCTCTCCGGCGCGGCGATGACCGCCTCGATGGGCCTGCCCGATCTCGGCATCATCACGGTCGACGAGGTCTGCTTCTTCGTCCGCACCATCAGCCGCGCGACCGGCCTGCCGATCCTGGTGGACGGCGACACCGGCTACGGCGGCGTGCTGAACACCATGCACATGGTGCGCGCCTTCGAGGATGCCGGCGCCGCGGCGGTGCACATCGAGGACCAGGAGCTGCCGAAGAAGTGCGGCCACCTGAACGGCAAGCGGCTGGTCGAGCCCGCCGAGATGGCGGCCAAGGTGGCGGCGGCGAAGCGCGCCGCGCGCCATCTCTACGTGATCGCGCGCACGGATGCCGCCGGGGTCGAGGGGTTCGAGGCCGCGGTCGAGCGGGCGAAGCGCTATCTCGACGCGGGCGCGGATGCGATCTTCCCCGAGGCGCTGACCAGCCGCGACGACTTCGCCCGTTTCGCCGCGCGGGTCGATGCGCCGCTGCTCGCCAACATGACCGAGTTCGGCCGCACGCCCTACCTGAGCGCGAGGGAGTTCGAGGCGCTCGGCTATCGCATGGTGATCTGGCCGGTGAGCTCGCTGCGCGTCGCCGCCAAGGCGCAGGCCGAGCTCTACGCGGCGATCCGGCGCGACGGCGGCACGATGAACCTGCTCGACCGCATGCAGACCCGCGCCGAACTCTACGAGACGATCGGGCTCGCGGCCTACGAATCGCTCGACTCCTCGATCGCGGCGACGGTGGTGCCGCCGGACCTGCGGCCGGCGGCGGAGTAGCGGTCATGGCGCCGAGCGTGGCCGATGACCCGGTCATCGGCCACGCGAACCGTCCGGCGCGCAGGGTTGGCGTGGCGGCTGCGCGCCAGCGAAGGGGCTGATCCGGGTCAGCAGGAAGGCTGACCCGGATCAGAAGGTCCGCGCGATCGCCTCCTTCAGCCGCTTCTCGAGCGCGCCGCGCGCGGCCGCCGCGTCCTTCTCCATCGTCGCCTCGAACTCGTCGAGCACCGGCGCGATGCCCTTGCGGAACCGGTCGTAGAACTCGGGGATCGGCAGCTTCTCCCAGACCGGGTAGAGCAGGTCGATCACGATCGGGCAGAACCAGGTCCAGGCCCAGCCGTAGCGCTGCGCGAGGTGGCAGGTGCGCGCGGTCGCCGAGGACTGGCTCCAGTTCGGCGTGTCGCCGCTGTAGTGGATGGAGTCCGCGTAGTCATAGGCCTCGCGCGCGCTGATCGTGCCGTCGCCGTTGCTGTCGGGGTTGGAGGCGAGTGCGCCGCCGTAAGGCGTGTGGCCCGCCATCGCCGCGATCCAGTCGCGCGCGAAGAAGTCGAACTCGGCGTTGCCCCAGGAGGACTGGTCCTCGACCGTGGCCGAGGCGACCGAGGTGTACTGCGCGGGGCTGTTGGCGATGATCGGCGCGTTGAAGCCGCCGGCGTGGCACTGCTCCATCATCACCACGAGGCAGCGGAACTTCGGCAGGGTCTTGAGCTTGGCCGCGAAGTCGGCGGCGTAGTAGTCGGCCCCGGACTGGACGCAGAGATAGGACTTGCCCCAGCCGCCCCAGCCGCCGTGGTTGTTGGTGTGGATCAGCAGCGAATCCTCGGGCTTGATGCGCGCGGCGATGTCGTCGAGCGCCGCGTCGAGATCGGCCTTGGTGCCCTTGCCCTTGATCGGCATGCGGTAGGCCGTGCCGTCGCCGGGCCAGGAGACGATCGGCTTGGGGTTGCCGTTGTAGTTCAGCGTGCCGTCATGGTTCAGGCAGATGATGTCGGCGTCCGGCATGCCGTAGCGGTCGCGCAGCGTGCGGTAGAGGAACTCCATGTCGTTCACGTGCCGCGCGTTCGAGGCACCGGAGAACAGGATGGCGTAGCGCTTGCCCTTCGGCACGCGCACGAAGCAACCCGGCCGCGGCTTGATCGGCCAGTAGAGCCCCGGGCGCAGCACGATCGGCTCATGGAAGGTGTGCAGGGCGATCTTCGGCGTACGCATCTCCGGCGGGAAGCGCGCGGGGATCTCGGTGTAGGGCTCGCCGGTGCGCGCGTTGCACAGGATGTAGCGGCAGGGATGCGACCAGTTCGCCCCGGGCATCTCGTCGGCGAACACGACGATGCTGTCCTGCTCGATCGGGATCGGCTGGCGATAGGCGCGCAGGCGCGTGCCCTTGCCCACCGGCGCCGTGACGACCGCGAGATTCGTGGTCTCGACCTGGCGCGGCGAGAGGCTGCGCAGTGCGAGCTCCATCGCGCGCCGCATCGGCGCAGATCGTTCCGGCGCGGCTGCTTCGGGTCTGGTGGCCATGGTGTCCTCTCTCCTCTGCCCCGGCACGGATGGGGGAAGGCGGCGGCCGGGGGCCGGTCGGTCAGTCGGGCGGATGGAAGGGGGCGGCGAGGGTCCAGTCGGGCACGTCGTGCCCCTTGGCGATCGCGGCGAGGGTCGGCGCAACACCGCGCAGGAACGGCGGGTGCGTCGCCTCTGCCGCCCGCACGGCGCCGGTGGCGAGGTCGATCAGCAGGTAGCGGCAGGGATGGCCCCAGTTCGCCGCGGGCGCGAGATCGAGGAAGGCGAGCGCGCTCGGACGGTCGGCGACCAGCATGCCGCTGCCCGTGGGCACGGCCTCGCCGGGCGCGACCGTCCGCCGGTCGAGATACAGCACCGCGCCACGGAGCTGTTCCGCCGGAATGGCCGCGATCGCCCGACGGGCGACCTCGTTCCAGTCCGTCATGCTCGAGCCCTCCGCGTCCGGCTCTGCCGGCCGTCATGCGAACGGTATGATTCAGAGTAGCAATAAAGCCGCGCCGTGTCGAGCGCGCTCGACCGGACGGGAAAGGGGGCGGGATCGCTCCCGCCCCCGGGCCGGCGCGGCTGCGCGGCGCGTCACGCGGGCGGTTCGAGCCGGAACACGCGGCCGTGGATCTCGTCGGTCAGGACGTAGATCAGCCCGTCCGGGCCCTGGCGCACGTCGCGCACGCGCTGGCCGATGCGCAGCGATTCGTGCTTGATCACCTTGCCGTCGGCGTCCAGCACCGTCCGCCGCACGTCCTGGGTCGCGAGTCCACCCGCGAAGATCGAGCCGCGCCAGTCCGGGAACCGGTCGCCGGTGTAGACCATCAGCCCCGAGGCGCCGATCACCGATGGGTACCAGACCAGCACCGGATCGAGCATGTTGGGCGCCGAGCGCTGGCCCGTGCCGATCGGCGCCGCGCCGACATAGTCGCGGCCCCAGGTGACGACCGGCCAGCCGTAATTGCCGCCCGGGCGGATCAGGTTGAGCTCGTCCCCGCCGAGGGGGCCGTGCTCGGTGGCGAAGATGCGCCCGTCGGGCGCGCGCGCGAGGCCCTGGATGTGGCGATGGCCGTAGGAATAGACCTCGGGCTTGGCGTCCGCGCGGCCGGCGAAGGGGTTGTCGGGCGGGGCGGTGCCGTCGTCGCGCAGGCGCAGGATCTTGCCGATGTGGCTGTCGAGCTTCTGCGCCTGCAGCCGCACCAGCGCCCCCTCGATCGCGACCGGCGGGTTGCCGCCGTCACCGACCGAGAGGAGCAGCGTGCCGTCCGGCAGCCAGAGGATGCGCCCACCGTAGTGCTGGAACTCGGGCTTCGGCTGCGAGACCTCGAAGATGACGCTGAGATCGCTCAGGCGCTGGCCGTCGAAGGTGGCGCGCGCGAGCCTGAGCCGGTTCGCCTGCGGCGTGCCGTGCGCGTAGGTGAGGTAGATCAGGCGGTTCTCGGCGAAGCGCGGATGCGGCGAGACCTCGAACAGCCCGGCCTGGAAGACGAGCCCGCGTTCGGCCGCCACCAGAACCTCGGGCGTGCCCGCGATCGGCGTCGGGTCGAGCCGGCCGCCGCGGATCGCGCGCAGCCGGCCGGGGCGTTCGGTGACGAGGGCGGTGCCGTCCGGCAGCCAGGCGATCGACCAGGGGTGCTCGAGCCCCTCGGCGACGGTGACCTGGCGGAAGTTGACGTTGAGCTCCGGGTCGCCGGCGGCCTGGTAGGGTTCGTTGGCGACCGCGGCACCGGCCGTCAGCGCGGCGGCCAGGGCCGCGCAGGACAGGACGCGTTGCATGACTCCTCCCGCTCTGGTGTTGTCGCTGGGTCGGCCGCGGCGAGGCTGCTGGGACGGCATCGTGGCGGCCGACCGCGGGACTCGTAGCGTCCGGCAGGATGGGAATGCAACTGAAACGTGTCCGGCAGCCTCCATCACGTCCGGATGAGGACGGCACGCCGCGCCGGCGCGCCGAGCGCTACGGCCGCCACGCCGAGGCTCTCTGCGCGCGTGCGCTGGAGGCGGAGGGGTTCGCGGTGCTGGCCCGGCGCCGGCGCACGGCGGCAGGCGAACTCGACCTGGTCGCCCGGCGCGGTGATCTCACCGTGATCGTCGAGGTGAAGGCGCGCGGCCGTGCGGCGGAGGCGGCCGAGACCGTCTCGCCCCGCCAGCGCGCGCGCCTGCTCGCCGCGGCCGAGGCGCTGATGGCCGAGGAGCCGGGCTGGTTCGGCGCCGGACTGCGCTTCGACGTGATGGTGGTGGGGCGCGACGGCACGCTGCGCCGCATCGCCGACGCGTTCCGCGCGGGCGACTGATACCCGGAGAACACAGGCTTGACCTTTGTGCGGAGGGGGTCGCGCGGCGGGGGGCTGGTCAAGCCTGCCTCAGCGCCTACTCTCTGCGCCGCGCCACCCCCGGGAGACCCCCTGATGCCGGACACCTCCATGCCCGACGGCACCACCATGCGCTTCGGGATCGGCCAGCCCGTGCCGCGCAACGAGGACCCCGTGCTGCTGACGGGCAAGGGCCGCTACACCGACGACCTCGCGCTGCCGGGCCAGCTCTGGTGCGCGATCGTGCGCAGCCAGCACGCGCATGGCGTGATCCGTGGCATCGACACCGCGGCGGCCAGGGCCATGCCCGGCGTGCGCGCGGTCTACACCGGGGCGGATCTGGAGGCGGCGGGCTACGGGACGTTGCGCTGCACGCTCCCCTTCACCAACGCCGACGGCACGCCGATGCGGGCGCCCGAACGCGGCGCGCTCGCCACCGACAAGGTGCGCTACGTGGGCGATCCGGTCGCCTGCGTGATCGCCGAGACGCGGGCCCAGGCGCGCGACGCCGCCGAGGCGGTGGTCGTCGAGGTCGATCCGCTGCCCGCCGTCACCGAGGCCTCGGCCGCCGCCGCGCCGGACGCGCCCGCGCTCTACGACCGGCCCGGCGGCAACGTGGTGCTCGACTTCCACTACGGCGACCGGGCGAAGGTGGAGGCGGCCTTCGCCCGGGCTGCGCACCGGGTGAAGATTCCCTTGCGCAACAACCGCGTCGTGGTGGCGGCGATGGAGCCGCGCTCGGCGATCGCCGAGTACGACGCCGCGACCGGACGCTACACGCTGCATGTCGGCTGCCAGGGGGTGTTCGGGCTGCGCAACCAGCTCGCG
Organism: Elioraea sp. Yellowstone; assembly: GCF_006704265.1. Lineage (GTDB taxonomy): Bacteria > Pseudomonadota > Alphaproteobacteria > Acetobacterales > Acetobacteraceae > Elioraea. Next base: position 16,258 of record NZ_VIKA01000033.1, read on the forward strand.
GGCGACATCCTGAAGGTGCCGGTCGAGAAGGTGCGCGTGCTCACCGGCAATGTGGGCGGCTCGTTCGGCATGAAGGCCTCGGCCTATCCCGAGTATGTCTGCCTGTTCCATGCCGCGAAGGAGCTCGGCCGGCCGGTGAAGTGGACCGACGAGCGTTCGGGCAGCTTCGTCTCCGACCAGCACGGCCGCGACCACGAGGTGGTGGGCGAGCTCGCCCTCGACGCGGAGGGCCGGTTCCTCGCCGTGCGGCTGACGGCGTACGCGAACATGGGCGGCTACATGGCGACGGTGGCGCCGCTGATGGGCACCGGCAACTTCGTCAAGAACGTGCAGTCGAACTACGCCACCCCGCTGATCGAGGTCGCGACCAAGTGCGTGATGACCAACACCACGCCCGTTTCGGCCTATCGCGGCGCTGGCCGCCCCGAGGGCAACTACTTCATGGAGCGGCTGATCGAGGCGGCCGCAGTCGCCACCGGCATGTCCGCGATCGAGCTGCGCCGGCGCAACCACATCCGCGCGGACGCCTTCCCCTACAAGGCCGCCTCGGGCTCGGTCTACGACAGCGGCGACTTCACTGCGGTGCTGGACCGGGCGCTGGCGGCGGCGGACTGGGACGGCTTCCCCGCCCGCCGCGCCGAGGCGCGCCGGCGCGGGCGGCTGCGCGGCATCGGCATCGGCAACTACCTCGAGGTCACCGCCCCGCCGGCCAGGGAGATGGGCGGCATCCGCTTCAATGCGGACGGCACGGTGACGATCATCACCGGCACGCTCGACTACGGCCAGGGCCACTGGACGCCCTTCGCGCAGATCCTCAGCACCGAGCTCGGCGTGCCGTTCGGCGCGATCCGCCTCGTGCAGGGCGATTCCGACCTGCTGGTCGCCGGCGGCGGCACGGGCGGGTCGAAGTCGCTGATGGCCTCGGGTTCGGCGATCATCGAGGCCTCGGCGAAGGTGATCGAGAAGGGCCGGCGCGCGGCGGCGCAGATGCTGGAAGTGGCGGAGGCCGACATCGAGTTCGGGCAGGGCCGCTTCGTCGTCGTCGGCACCGATCGCGGTGTCGGCATCATGGAGCTCGCCGCCGCGCTGCGCGAAGGCCGGGTGAAGGGCGAGGGCATCCCGGAGAGCCTGGACGTCGATCACGTCTTCGAGGCCGCGCCCTCCGCCTTCCCGAACGGCTGCCACGTCGCCGAGGTGGAGATCGATCCCGACACCGGCGTGGTCGAGGTCGTTTCCTACGTCTCGGTGAACGACTTCGGCACGATCGTGAACCCCATGCTGGTCGAGGGCCAAGTGCATGGCGGGGTGACGCAGGGGATCGGCCAGGCGCTGATGGAGCGCGTGGTCTATGACGAGACCGGCCAGCTCCTCACCGGCAGCTTCATGGACTATGCCCTGCCGCGCGCGGCCGACCTGCCGCCGATCGGCTTCGCCTCCCACCCCGTGCCGGCGAAGACGAACCATCTCGGCGCCAAGGGCTGCGGCGAGGCGGGCTGCGCGGGCTCGCTGCCGGCGGTGATGAACGCGGTGATCGACGCGTTGCGGCCGGTGGGCGTGGCGCGTCTCGACATGCCGGCCACACCCGAGCGCGTGTGGCGCGCGATCCGGGCGGCACGGCGCGCGGCCTAGAGCAGATCGCATACGGCTGGAATCAGCCGTGTGCGTGAAGATGCGCGCAAGGACGGGCTGGAGCGGTTTCCGCTCGTGTGGAAACCGCTCCAGCGCGGATCCCGACCAGGTGGATGCACGTGATCGGGCGGAGATCCGCGCCGGGAAAGCCCCGCAGCCGGTTCGGCAGGTCGGAACCCCCTCTCAAGGCAGCGCGCCTGCGGATGGAAACGGCCCCGCGCGCGACGGTGTCCGGCAGCATGGCGAGGGTCGCGGCTGCGCCAACCGTCAGCTTCGCCGCGCGTCCCGTGCCACGCCGTGGAACACGTGCGTGAACGCCGCCGCCCCCAGCACCGGTGCGAACAGGTTCGCGACCGGCACCAGCATCAGCGCGGCCGCCGGCAAACCCGCAAGCCACACCCTGAACCGGTGCCGCCGCCTGAGCGCGCGCGCCGCCGCCGCGTCCATCCGCCGCAGCGCCGCCAGCTCGAAATACTCGCGCGAGAGCGCATAGGCCGACATCGCCAGCCACAGCACGCTGCCCATCCCCGGCACCAGCAGCACCAGCGGCAAGGCCAGCACCGAGATCACCAGCACCCGCAGCGCCACCCGCAGCCCCGCCACCACCTGCGACCACCAGGACGCGGGCGTCGCGGGGGCGAGGAAGGGATAGTGCCGCGCCTCCACCGCCGCGGCGACGTCCTCGAGCAGCAGGCCGGCGACCGCCAGGCTCGCCGGGCCGAACAGCAGCACCGCGACGATCATCGCCGCCACGCCGCCGAGCGCGGAGACCAGCCGGTCGAGCCACCCGCCCCCGCCGGTCGCCGCCAGCCCGGCCAGCCAGATGCCGAACCCGACCAGGGCCGCGAACACCAGCGCGGCGGCTAGCAGCCCCAGGACCACCGGCCGGCGCAGCCGGGGATCGCCCAACTGCCCGAGCGCGCAGAACCACGCCCGGATCATGGCGCGCGCCGCCCCGTCAGGCTAAGGGAACCGCGCACAGCGGATCGGAGCCCCATGACCTACGACCTCCTCGGCATCGGCAACGCCATCGTGGACGTGCTGGCGCGCTGCGACGACGCCTTCATCAGCCGTCACGGCCTGAACAAGGGTGCGATGACCCTGGTCGACGCGGCCCGCGCCGAGACGCTCTACGCGGCCATGCCTCCGGCCGTCGAGGTCTCGGGCGGGTCGGCCGCCAACACCATGGCGGCCTTCGCCAGCCTCGGCGGGCGTGGCGCCTTCATCGGCAAGGTCGCGGACGACCAGCTCGGCGCGGTGTTCCGCCACGACATCCGCGCCGCCGGCGTGGCCTTCGACACCCCGCCCGCGAAGGGGGGCGCGCCGACCGCGCGCTGCCTGATCCTGGTCACCCCCGACGCGCAGCGCACCATGAACACCTTCCTCGGCGCCTGCGTTGCCCTGGACGAGGCCGACATCGACGAGGCCCTCGTCGCTGCGGCGGCCGTGACCTATCTCGAAGGCTACCTGTTTGATCCGCCGGCCGCCCAGGCCGCCTTCCGCAAGGCCGCGCGCCTGGCGCATGCGGCCGGACGCCAGGTCGCCCTGACGCTCTCGGACCCATTCTGCGTCGCCCGCCACCGCGCGGCGTTCCGTGCCCTGGTGGCCGAGGAGATCGACATCCTGTTCGCCAACGAGCACGAGATCCTCTCGCTCTACGAGGCGGGCTCGTTCGAGGAGGCGGTCGCGGCCGTGCGGGCCGAGACCCGCATCGCCTGCCTGACGCGCTCCGAGAAGGGCAGCGTGATCGTCGCCGACGGTGAGGTGCACACGATCGCCGCCGAGCCGACCGAGGTGGTGGACACCACCGGCGCCGGCGACGCCTATGCCGCGGGCTTCCTCGCCGGGCTGGTACGCGGCCGACCGTTGCCGGAGTGCGGGGTGATGGCGTCGGTCGCTGCGGCCGAGGCGATCAGCCATTTCGGCGCGCGGCCGGTGGTGCCCTTGGCGCAGCTCGTGAAGGACCGGCTGGCGGCCTGAGCCCCTCGTCGCGCGCCCGTCACAGGACAGCAGCACTGACTTTTCACTCGCGGTCCGCGAGCCAACCCCCTAAGTGGACCGCGCAGCAGCACACGGGGCGGCCGGTATGGACATCCGCAACATCGCGATCATAGCCCACGTCGACCATGGCAAGACGACGCTCGTGGACCAGCTCCTCCGCCAGTCCGGCGCGTTCCGCGAGAACCAGCAGGTCGCCGAGCGCGCGCTCGACCGCAACGACCTCGAGCGCGAACGCGGCATCACGATCCTCGCCAAGTGCACCTCGGTGGTGTGGAAGGGCGTGCGGATTAACATCGTCGACACGCCAGGCCACGCCGATTTCGGCGGCGAGGTCGAGCGCATCCTCAACATGGTCGATGGCGCGATCGTGCTGGTGGACGCCGCCGAGGGCCCGCTGCCGCAGACCAAGTTCGTGGTCGGCAAGGCGCTCGCACGCGGCCTCCGCCCGATCGTCGTCGTCAACAAGGTGGACCGGCAGGACGCCCGCCCCGACGAGGTGCACGGCGAGGTGTTCGACCTGTTCGCCGCCCTCGGCGCCGACGACGCGCAGCTCGACTTCCCGATGCTCTACGCCTCCGGCCGGCAGGGCTGGGCGGATGCGACGCTCGATGGGCCGAAGCGCGACCTCTCCGCGCTGTTCGATCTCGTTCTGTCGCACGTCCCCGCGCCGAAGCTCGACGCCGAGGCGCCCTTCGCGATGGTCGCGACCATCCTCGACTACGACCCCTATCTCGGCCGCGTGCTCACCGGGCGCGTCGAGCAGGGGCGTGCGCGCGTCAACATGCCGCTCAAGGTGCTGCGCGGCGACGGTTCCGTGATCGAGACGGGGCGGCTGACCAAGCTGCTCTCCTTCCGCGGGCTCGACCGCGTGCCGGTGGAGGCGGCGGAGGCGGGCGACATCATCGCGGTCGCGGGCCTCGCCGAGGCCACAGTACCGGACACGATCTGCGCTCCCGAGCAGGCCGTGCCGCTGCCCGCCATCCCGGTCGATCCGCCGACGCTCGCGATGACGTTCCGCATCAACGACGGACCGCTCGGCGGGCGCGAGGGCAGCAAGGTCACGTCGCGCCAGATCCGCGACTGGCTCCACCGCGAGGCCGAGGGCAATGTCGCGATCAGGGTCAAGGACAGCGAGGAGGCCGATGCCTTCGAGGTCGCCGGCCGCGGCGAGCTGCAGCTCGGCGTGCTGATCGAGACCATGCGGCGCGAGGGCTTCGAGCTGACGATCGGCCGCCCGCGCGTGATCATCCGCCGCGACGAGGCGACCGGCGAGCGGCTCGAACCCTACGAGGAGGTTCTGGTCGACGTCGACGAGCAGTACGCGGGGGTGGTGGTCGAGAAGATGTCGCTGCGCAAGGGCGAACTGCGCGACATGCGGCCTTCGGGCGCGGGCAAGACGCGGCTCGCCTTCCTCATCCCCGCGCGCGGGCTGATCGGCTACCACGGCGAGTTCCTCACCGACACGCGCGGCAGCGGCATCATGAACCGGCTGTTCGCCGGCTACTTCCCGTGGAAGGGCGCGATCGAGGGTCGCCGCAACGGGGCGCTGATCTCCAACGCTGACGGCGAAGCGGTGGCCTATGCGCTCCATTCCCTGCAGGAGCGCGGCACGCTGTTCGTCGGTCCGGGCGACAAGGTCTATGTCGGCATGGTGATCGGCGAGAACAGCCGTGCCGAGGATCTCGAGGTCAATCCGATCAGGGAGAAGAAGCTCACCAACATCCGTGCGGCGGGCAAGGACGAGAACATCCTGCTCACCCCGCCGCGGCGGATGAGTCTCGAACAGGCGATCGCCTATATCGACGACGACGAGCTCGTCGAGGTGACGCCGAGCGCCATTCGCCTGCGCAAGCGCTTCCTCGATCCGCATGCGCGCAAGCGCGCCGAGCGCCGCGCGGAGGAGGCGGCGTAGCGCCAGGGCGTCCGCGAGGGAGGAACCAGCGATGCGTCGCTGGCCCGGGGGCGAGCGTCGCGTGACCTGTTCCGCCGATCGGCGATGAGAGCCTGGTTTTCCTGCACCGGTGCTGCGCTGCTGTCGCGCGACGTGGCGGACACGGTCGGGCGTCTGGCCTCGGCCCAGGCGGCGCGGGGCCTCTCCGCGACCGCCGAGCAGGAGGCGGCGTGGCACGCGCAGGTGGAGGCGCTGCGTTGCTGCGTGCGGCCGGACTGGACGGTCGCGCTCGAATACGATCTGGTCCGCCTCGAGAAGCGCATCGACGCCGTAGTGCTGACCGATCGCGCGATCCTGGTGCTGGAGTTCAAGGCCGCCGATGCCTCGGCGGCCGCGCTCGCGCGGGCGGAGGACTACGCGCTCGACCTGCACGACTTCCACGCCGCGAGCCGCGATCACCCGATCGTGCCCGTGCTTGTCGCCGGCAGCGCGGGGATGGCGCTGCCGCGCCAGCCGCCCCTCCTCTGGCACGGTGTGGTGCCGCCGATGCGCACGAGCCATGCCGCGCTCGCGGCGTTCGTCGCCTGGGTGCAGACCGCGATCCCGGCCCCGTCCGCGCCGCTCGACGGTGCCGCCTGGCTCGCCGCCCCCTATCGCCCGGTGCCGACGATCATCGAGGCGGCGACGATGGTCTACGCGCGCAACGGTGTCGCCGAGATCGCGGCGGCGCGGGCGGATGTCGCGAACCTCACCCGCACCACGGCGGCGATCGACCGCGCGGTTGCGGCGGCGCGGCGCGACAACGCACGCACCGTGGTGTTCGTCACCGGCATCCCCGGCGCGGGCAAGACGCTCTGCGGGCTGAACACCGTGTTCGGCCCGGCGCGGCAGGAGGGAGCGGCGTTCCTCACCGGCAACGCGCCGCTCGTCGCGGTGCTGCGCGAGGCGCTCGCGCGCGACGCGATCGCGCGGCGGGAGTGCAGCCCGGCCGAGGCGCGGCGGCGGGTGCGTGCAGCGCTGCAGAACGTGCACCGCTTTCTCGAGGACAACGCCGCCGATCGGTCGCGACTGCCGCCCGAACGGCTGATCGTGTTCGACGAGGCGCAGCGTGCGTGGGACGAGGCGAAGGCCCGCGCCGGCACGCAACGTCGCCCCGGCCGGCTGACCATGAGCGAGCCCGCGCACACGCTGGAGATCATGGCGCGCCGCCCCGGCTGGGCCGTCGTCGTCGCGCTGATCGGCAACGGCCAGGAGATCAATACCGGCGAGGCGGGGCTCGCCGAATGGGGCCGCGTCATCGCCGCGCGCGGCGACTGGCGCGCGGTCGCGGCCCCGCGTGCGACTGCCGCCGCCGATCCGGTGCAGCGCCTCGCCGAGGGTGCCGCGCCGTGGCTCTCGATCGACCCGGATCTCGACCTCACGGTGCCGATCCGCAGCGTGCGCGGGACCGCCGCGGCCGCCTGGGTGGATGCCCTGCTCGACGGCCGCATCGCCGATGCGCGCGCGATCGCGGAAGGCGCCGGCGGCGTGCCGTTCCTCCTGACGCGCGACCTCGCCGCGCTGCGCGCAGCACTCCGCGCGCTCGCCCGCGGGCAGCGCCGCGCCGGGCTGGTGCGCTCCTCGGTCGCGAAACGGCTGCGCGCCGACGGGCTCGGGCCGGAGATCAGCGGCGACGAGGTCGCCGAGTGGTTCCTCAACCGCTGGCCCGACGTGCGCGGCTCCGACGCGCTCGAAGTCTGCGCCACCGAATACGCCTGCCAGGGGCTGGAGCTCGACGTGGTCGGCCTCGCCTGGGGCAACGACTTCCTGCCGGACGGCAACGGCTTCTGGCGCGCACGCCACTTCGCGGGAACGAAGTGGCGGGCCGCCGGCAGGGACCGCGCGTTCATCCGCAACAGCTACCGCGTGCTGCTGACACGCGCGCGCTACGAGACCGTGATCTACGTGCCGCGCGGCGATCCCGCCGACAGCACGCGCCCGCCCGCGGAGTTCGACGCGATCGCCGAGACGCTGCGCGCCGCAGGCGCCGACCCGCTGCACGCCACGCCGATCTCAACTCCGGAACGGCGCCCTCGACTTCTGTAGAAGAGAAATGCCGGGGGGACGACGGTCGTCCCCCCAGACTCCCCTCCAGCGATCAGCCCGTCTGCTGGATGGCGCTCAGGCGCCACGGACCGTCCTGCACGCGCATGAAGGTCCAGAGCTCCGTCACCGTCTCGCGCGGCGCCGCACCGGGCAGCGCAGGCGGCGCGCCGACGGGTACGTCCACGTCCGTCAGGCTGTAGCGCATCGCCACCGTCGCATAGTCGCGCACGCCCTCGCGCCAGGCCTCGCTGACATCACCCTCCTCGAACACCAGGCCCGAGACGCGGTTGCGCACGCCGCGCCGCGCATCCGCCTCGAGCTGCTCGGTGACATAGCCGAGCATCTCCGGCGTCAGCAGGCCGGCGAGCTTCGCCGTGTCGGCCTCGCTCCAAGCCGCCTGCACCTCCTTCAACGCCGTCTCGAAGCTCGCGAGATCCTCGTCGGTCAGACGCAGCGGCACAGGCCCGCCGGCGGCGAAGCCCGTCCCCGTGCGACCCGCGCCGAGATCCGGCACCGGACCGCGCCCTGCCGGCACGCCGGCCATCGCGGGTGCAGCGCGGAACAGCCGCAGGCCGAGCCACACCAGCCCGCCGATCAGGGCGAGCTGCAGCAGTGCGCCGAGCACGCCGCCGAACCCGGCGCCGAAGAAGCCGGTGCCCAACAGCAGCCCGATCAGCCCGCCGGCGAGCAACCCGCCCATCAGCGCCCCGCCGAAGCCCGGCCGCGGCGCCGTGGCCGTGGCCGCCGCGGCAGCCGGGCTCGCCGGCTGCGTCACGCTGCGCTGCACCGGCTGCGCCGGCTGCGGCGCCACCCGGGTCGGCGGAGGGGGCGCGTAGGTCTGCCCTCCGCGACTGCCGAAACTGCCGCCGCGGCCGAGCCGCGCCTCGGCGATCGCGGGGGCGAGCGCCAGCGTGAGGGTCGCGGCCAGAGCCGCATAGAGGGCGAAGCGCCGCATGACGAACCTCCCGTGGCAACGTCGCCCGCAGACATGGCCCTTCGCGCGTCCCGATGCCAGCCTCCCGCTCGCGCCCGTCGGACGCCCGTGCGAGGTCCGGTCACAGCGCTGGCCGCCCCGCCACGGCCACCGACAGCGCGGCCGGGTCATACAGCCGACGCGCCGCACGGCGCGCGTCCTCGATCGTGACCGCGGCGAGCCGCGCCAGCCGTCCCGCCAGCCACTCGGGTCCGCGACCGAGAAGCTGCAGCGCCACCAGCGTGCCCGCGATCTGCGGCGTCGAGGTGAAGCCCAGCGGGAAGGAGCCCGACAGATACGCCTTCCCGGCCGCCACCTCGTCCTCGCTCGGCCCGGCCTCGGCCATGCGTGCCCATTCCGCCCGCAGCACGGCGAGCGTCTCGCCGAAGCGCGCATTCTCGGTCGAGACCGAGCCGACCAGCAGCGACGCGCCGCGGAACGGCACGAGCCCCGTGCCGATGCCGTAGGTCAGGCCCCGCTTCTCGCGGATCTCGGTCATCAGCCGTGAGGAGAAGCCCCCGCCGCCGAGGATCCAGTTCACCACCTGGGCCGCCTCCCAGTCCGGGTCCTCGGGCGGGATCGCGCCGTGGCCGAACGTCGCCGCCGCCTGCGGCGCATCGCGCTCGATCACGGCAAGTCCGAAGGCGCGGACCGGCGGCAGCTTCGGCACGGGCGCGGCCTCGCCCTCCGGCACCGCGCCGGCGAAGGCGCGGTCGAGCAGCGTGCCGAGCCCCTCGGCGTCGATCGCGCCGGCCGCCGCCGCGACCAGGCTGCCGCGGCGGAGCTGCGCGGCCATCGCCGCGCGCAGCTCGTCAGGGCCGAGCGGCGCGATCCCCTCCTCCGTGCCGTTCGCCGGCCGCGCGAAGGGATGGCCCGGCAGGCTCTCCGCCCACCAGCGGCGTGCCGCCAGCGTGCGCGGGTCCTCCGCCTGGCGCCGCAGCGCCAACACCTTCTGCGCCTTGACCCGTGCGACGGCATCCTCGTCGAAGCGCGGCTCGGCCAGCGCCAGCGCCAGCATCTCGGCGCCGAACGCGCGCTCGGCCTCGAGCACGCGCAGGCTGCCCGAGAGGCTGTCGCGGTCGGCATCGAAGGACAGGCTCACCGCCCGGTCGCGCAGCAGGGAGGAGAAGGCGGCGGTATCGTAGGGGCCCGCGCCCTGGGTCAGCAGGCTCGCGGCGAGGTCCGCGCGGCCGGGACGGTCGGGCGGGTCGAGCGCGGCGCCGCCCGCGAAGGCGAAGGAGAGCGCCACCACCGGCACGGAGCGGTCCTCGATCAGCCAGGCGCGGATGCCGCGCGGCGAGACCACGACCTGGACCGGCACCGACCAGCCGGTGGTCGCACCGACTTGGGCGCGGGATGCGCTCATGACCGGTTGCCGTCCGGCGTGAGCCAGCCGGTGACCGCCGCCTCGGGCCGCAGCACCGCCCGTGCCGCCTCGGTGACGCGCGCAGGCGTGACCGCGGCGATGCGCGCCGGCCAGTGCTCGACATGCGCGAGCGGCAGATCGACCGCGAGCGCGGCGCCGACCGTGCGCGCCCCGCCCATCAGGCTGTCGCGCGCGAACACCGCACCCGCCGTCATCTGCCGGATGGCGCGCGAAACCTCCTCCTCGCCCGCGCCCTCGTCGAGCAGGCGGGCGAGGGCCTCGCCGAGCGCCGCCTCCACGCGCGCCGGCTCCACCCCCGGCCGGGGGCTGGCGTGGAGCGCGAACTCGGTCGGATCGACGCTCTCGCCGCCATAGGCGGCCGAGGCCGAGGCGGCGAGCCCGCTGTCCACCAGCGCGCGCCAGAGCCGGCTGGTCGGGCCGGAGCCGAGCACATGCGCGAGCACCTCGAGCGCATCCGCCTCGTCCGGCGCCTGGCGCGCCGTGGGGGCGAGGAACAGCCGCGCCATCTGCGGCTCGCGCACCCGCGGATCGGCAAGCGCGAGGCGCCGCTCGCCGACCGCCGGCGGCTCCTGCGGCCGGCGCCGCTCGACCCGCCCGGTCCTCGGCAGCCGGCCATAGGTCACCTCGGCGAGGCGGCGCACCTGGTCGGTGGTGACGTCGCCCTGCACCACCAGGATCGCGTTGCCCGGGCCGTAGTACCGCTCATGGAATGCCACCAGCGCCTCGCGCGGGATGGCGCGGATCTCGTGCTCCCAGCCGATCACCGGCCGGCCATAGGGGTGGTTGACATAGAGCAGCGGCGCGAGGCGTTCGCGGAAGCGGCGCAGCGGCACGTTCTCGATCACCTGGCGCCGCTCCTCCAGGATCACCAGGCGTTCCGGCTCGATGTCCTTCGGGTCGAGCAGCAGGTTCGCCATGCGGTCGGCCTCCAGCCGCATGACGAGCTCGAGCCGGTCGGCCGCGACCTGCTGGAAGTAGCCGGTGTAGTCGTGGCCGGTGAAGGCGTTGTCGCGCCCGCCCTCGCGCGCGACCCGGCGGCTGAACTCGCCCGGGCCGACATTGGGCGTGCCCTTGAACATCAGGTGTTCGAGGAAGTGCGCCATGCCGGACAGGCCCGGCGGCTCGTCCGCCGCACCGACGCGGTACCAGACCATGTGCGCCACCACCGGCGCGCGCCGCATCGGGATGACGACGCCGGTCAGGCCGTTGGCGAGGGTGAAGGTCTCGGCGCCGAACACGGGCTGCGCGGCCGGTGCGGCGGCGGCGAGACGCGGGGCGGCGGCGAGGGCGGCGGCCGCGGGCAGGCCGGCGATCACGCTGCGTCGGTCGAGTTCGGACATGGATACCTCCGCGTCCAGACTTGGCCGTCCGGCCGGAGCCCGTCCACCCGCAAGCCCGTGATCGCGGCGCTCAGAACAGCCCCTCGAGCAGACCCGTGCGCCGGCGCTGGATGATCGGCGTCTCGCCCTCCGTCGGCGCGCGGCCGAGGGCGGCCGCCTCGCGCAGGCGCTGCGCCTCGCGGGTGGGATCGACCGCCACGCCGGGGTCGCGCGGCGAGCGCCAGAACATCAGGGCGTCGACGAAGCTGCGGTTGCGCTCGGCGATCAGCGCGTTGTCGGCCTCGATCCGGTCGCGCAGATCGGGCGGCGGCGGCGGGCCGGCCGCGGCGAGCAGGGCCGCCTCGCCCGGCGACGTCTCGGCTCGCGGCGGCAGCGGCTGGGTCGGCGTGACCGTGCGGGCGACCAGGATGCCCTGCGCCTGTTCGCGCGCCGAGGGCTCCTGCGGCCGCGGCGCGCCCGGGCGTGGCGGCCTGAGCGAGAACTCCGGCGGCACGGAGAGCGGCGCGCGCGTCTGCACCTGGAACTCGTCCGGCGGGTCGCGCGTGAAGCCGAAGGTGCGCGCCGCATCGCCGCCGCAGGCCGCGAGCAGCGGCGCGGCGAGCGCAAGCGCGGTGAGGACGCGGCCGTTCATGCCCTCTCCCTAGCCCCGTGCTGTGGCCGGAGCAAGGCGTGCGCGACCAGGAGCCCGACCCCGATCACGATCGCGCTGTCGGCCAGGTTGAACACGTACCAGTGCCAGCCGAAGGCGTGCAGATCGACGAAGTCCACCACCGCGCCGAAGCGGATGCGGTCGATCACGTTGCCGATCGCGCCGCCCAGCACGAGACCGAGCGCGACCGCGGTCCAGCGGTCGGGCGCGCGCGCGAGCCAGACCGTGAGCGCGCCCGCCACGGCGAGCGCGATCGCCGCGAGCGCCCAGGCGTGCCACCACGCCTCGCCCGCGAGCAGGCCGAAGGTGACGCCGCGGTTCCAGACCATCGTCAGGTTCAGGAAGGGCGTGAGCGCGATCCGCCCGATCTCGGGCAGGCGCACCACCTCGAGGATCCACCACTTGCTGGCCTGGTCGAGAAGGAGGATCGCCGCCGCGACCGCAAGCCCGAGCCGGAGCATCGCCGTCACCCGCCGTCGGCGCGCAGCAGGGCGCGCGCGAGCCGTTCGAACTCGCCTGCCGTCACGGTCTCGGCCCGGCGCGCCGGATCGATGCCGGCCTCGGCGAGCAGCCTCGCCGCATCGCCGAGCGGCGCGAGCGCGCCCTTCAGCATCTTGCGCCGCCGGCCGAAGGCGGCGGCGGTGACGCGTTCCATCGCCGCGAACAGCGCGCGCCCCGGCTGGTCCGGCCGCGGCACGAGCTGCACCACCGCCGAGGCCACCTTGGGCGGCGGCGTGAAGGCCGCCGGCGGCAGGCGCAGCACGATGCGCACCGCGGCAAGCCACTGCGCGAGCACCGCGAGCCGACCATAGGCCGCCGTGCCCGGCATGGCCACGATGCGCTCGGCGACCTCCAGCTGGAACATCAGGGTCAGGCTCTCGAACGCGCCCGCCTGCGCGAGCCAGCCGACCAGCAGCGGCGTCGCGACGTTGTAGGGCAGGTTCGCCACCACCTTGCGCGGCGGCGGGGCGAGCGCGGCGAGATCGACCGTCAGCGCATCCGCCTCGACGAGACGCAGCCGGTCGGGATGGGCGGCGAGCAGATCGGCCAGAGCGGCCACGCAGCGCGGATCGCGCTCGATCGCGGTCACGCTGGCCGCATCGCTCGCCAGCAGCGCGCGCGTCAGTCCGCCGGGGCCGGGCCCGATCTCGATCGCGTGCCGGCCCGCCAAGGCGCCGGCCGCACGCACGATGCGTGCGGTGAGGTTGAGGTCGAGCAGGAAATGCTGGCCGAGCGACCGGCGCGCCGCCAGCCCGTGACGCGCGATCACCTCGCGCAGCGGCGGCAGCCCGCTCACGCCGCCCGCGCGCGCTCCCGCCGCGCTGCCATCGCGGCCGCGAGCTCGATCGCCGCGATCAGGCTGGAGGCATCGGCGACGCCGCGCCCGGCGATGTCGTAGGCGGTGCCGTGATCGGGACTGGTGCGAACGATCGGAAGGCCGAGCGTGACGTTCACCGCGCCCGCGAAGTCGAGCGTCTTGATCGGGATCAGCGCCTGGTCGTGATACATGCAGAGGACGGCGTCGTACCCCTCCCGCGCGCGCGCATGGAAGAGGCTGTCGGCCGGATGCGGCCCGCTCGCCGCCAGGCCTTCGGCGCGGAGCGCCTCGATCGCCGGGCGGATCACGTCGATCTCCTCGCGGCCGATCGTGCCCGCCTCGCCGGCATGGGGATTGAGCCCCGTCACCGCGAGCCGCGGCCGGCCGAGGCCGAAATCCGCGCGCAGCGCCGCGGCGGCGATGCGCCCGGCGGCGACGATGCGCTCCACCGTCAGCGCCGACGGCACCGCCGCGAAGGGGATGTGCACCGTCACCGGCACGACGCGCAGCAGCGGCGAGGCGAGCATCATCACGGGCTCGCCGCCGCCGGCGAGCTCGGCGAGCCAGGAGGTGTGCCCCGCATGGCCGATCCCACCCGCGAGCAGCGTGGTCTTGGCGAGCGGATTGGTGACCACGGCGGCCGCCTCGTCGGCGCGCGCCAGCGCGACCGCGCGCTCGACCGAGCGGATGATCGCCGGCCCGTGCGCCGGGTCCGGCCGGCCGGGCTCGGCCGGCGCG
>NZ_VIKA01000339.1 GCF_006704265.1 Elioraea sp. Yellowstone
GGGGGCGAGGGAGGCGAGGCGCGCGAGACCGAGGGCGAGCTGGTCGCCGCGCTTGGTGCCGGCGAGCGCATGGATCTCGTCGACGACGATGATGGAGAGGCCGGCGAAGATGCGGCTCGCGTCCTCCATCGACAGCATCACCGCGAGGCTCTCGGGCGTGGTGAGCAGGATGTGCGGCGGGGTTTCGCGCTGGCGTCGGCGCGTCGCGGCGTCGGTGTCGCCGGTGCGGGTCTCGATCGTGATCGGCAGGCCCATTTCCGTGACCGGGCGCGTCAGGTTGCGGGCGATGTCGGCGGCCAATGCCTTGAGCGGCGAGACGTAGAGCGTGTGCAGGCCGGGGCGGGGGTGCTGGGCGAGGTCGGCGAGGGTGGGGAGGAAACCGGCGAGCGTCTTGCCCGCGCCGGTGGGGGCGATGAGCAGGGCGGAGCGGCCTGCGCGCGCCTCGGCCAGCATCGCGCGCTGGTGCGGGTGCGGCGACCAGCCGCGC
>NZ_VIKA01000340.1 GCF_006704265.1 Elioraea sp. Yellowstone
GCCTGTTCGCCCTGCATGCGCGCCTCGGCCGGCTGCCCTTCGAGCGCCTGGTCGCGCCCGCCGAGCAGCTCGCGCGCTTCGGCACCCAGGTCAGCCGCGCCTTCGCGCGCGACCTCGCGGTGGTCGCCGGCCCCCTCTTCGCCGATCCGCAGGCGCGCGCGCTGTTCGCGCGGGCCGACGGTGCGCCGCTCGGAGAGGGGGACCGGATCGAGCAGGCCGAGCTCGGCAACCTGATCGGGCTGATCCGCAGCCAGGGGGTCGGCGACCTCTATCAGGGCGCGCTTGCGCGCCGGCTGGCGGATGCCGCGGCGGCGGCGGGCGGCGGGCTGGCCGTGGAGGAGCTGCGCACGACGCTGCCGTCGCTGACCGCCACCGTGGGCGTCCCGCTCGGCAACGACGTGCTGCACGCGGCACCGGTGGGTGGCTCGATCGGCGCGGCGGTGGCGCTGGCGATCGCGCTCGCCCGCCGGGCGATC
>NZ_VIKA01000341.1 GCF_006704265.1 Elioraea sp. Yellowstone
GCCGCGTCCCGTGGCCGCGGCGCCGCGCGCGCGGGGCGACGCCGAGGGTGACGATCTCGGCCTCGTCGGCGGCGATGCGGACCAGCACGAACCCCGCCGGAATCGCGTCCTCGGCGGCGATCAGCGCGAAGGCGCCCGGCATGGCCAGGAGCGCCGCGAAGGCCTCCGCGTCCCACGGATCGGCAGGGAAGGCGCAAGCGTGCAGCGCCGCCAGCAGCGGCGCGCCGGCCCTCTCCGCCCGCATGATCGCGCCGCTCACGCCGGCGCCGGACGGAGCGTGGGCGGCGGCCGGACCGCCGGCGGATCGATGTAGAGCGGGGCGGGCTCGATCGCCGGCAGGAGGCCCGCGAGCCGGGCGGCGGCGATGCGCGCGACCTCGCGCGCGTGGGGCAGGGTCAAGGGCGCGTGCGGGTCGAGCAGTGCCGCGGCGTCGCCGACGATGTGGCCGGCCTCGGGGCAGGGG
>NZ_VIKA01000342.1 GCF_006704265.1 Elioraea sp. Yellowstone
ACGCCCGCGCGCCGCATCCTCTCGGGATCGGCGGTCCAACTGTCGGGCAGGAACAGCCGCAACCCGACCGTCACGGGGACCGCGCCCCGGGCCAGGGTGAGCGAGACCAGGGTCTGGCAGTCGGCCTGCCTGCCGAGCGCCCAGGCGTATGCGGCGCCACGCCGACCGAGGCGCTGCCCTTCCTGGCAGCCGCGGTGTCGTCCACCACCAGCACCGCATCCGCGCCGCCGAGCAGCCCGTCGGCCTTGCGGGCCAGTTCCTCCAGCAGCGGCGCGGCGTCCCATCTGCCAGCCGAGACGAAGTGGTGGAGCCGATCGTGGGATCCGAGGCCGAGCCGTTCGGCCATCGGCTGGATGCTCTTGCGATCGCCCGGCCCGGTCAATCCGGGAAGGTAGAGCGGGCACATGCGCCGGCGCGCCTTGTGGCCAAGCCGCTCCAGGAAGGGCGCAAGCCAGCGCTCC
>NZ_VIKA01000343.1 GCF_006704265.1 Elioraea sp. Yellowstone
GCGCTGCGCAGCGGCGCGGTCAATGCCGGGGCGGCGTTCCGCATGCGCGCGACCGCCTCGGCCGAGGCCAGCACCTACGCGGCGATCGTGCGGCTGGCCGAGCAGGCGGCGGCCTCGCGCGCGCCTCTGACGCGGCTGGCGGACCGGTTCGCGGTCCTGTTCATCGCCGTGACCGCGGTCGTGGCGGGGCTTGCCTGGGCGCTCTCGGGCGATCCCGTGCGGGCGCTCGCGGTGCTGGTGGTGGCGACGCCATGCCCGCTGATCCTCGCCGCACCGATCGCGCTGGTGGCCGGCGTGGGGCGGGCGGCCGCGCGCGGCGTGGTGGTGAAGGGTGCGGGCGTGATCGAGCGGCTGGCGCGCATCGGTGTGGTGTTGTTCGACAAGACCGGCACGCTGACGCCGGGCCGGCCGCGGCTCGCGGCGATCGAGCCGGCGGCCGGGCTCGCGCGCGAGGCGGCGC
>NZ_VIKA01000344.1 GCF_006704265.1 Elioraea sp. Yellowstone
GCCGGGCAGAGGGCGATCGCAGCCGGCTCGAGCGCGTTGCGGCAGAGCGCGAGGTCGCGCGCGAGTGTGGCCGCCTCCGGCCATGCGTCAGGCAGGGCGGCCGGCCGATCGAAGGCCTCCCCCCTGGCGGCATAGGCGGCGAACACCGCGGGCGTAGCGACCGCGACACCCGGATTGGCGAGCACGAGGCCGAACGGCGGCAGGCCGGGCGCCGGCACGATGCGCTCGCCGATGCCGCCGAGCCGCGCGGGGCGGGAAGCGACGCAAGCCGGCACGTCCGCGCCGAGCCCCGCGGCGATCGCAGCAAGACGTTCCGGATCGAGATCGGTCCCCCAGAGCCGGTCGAGCGCCCGCAGCGCGGCCGCGGGGGGGGGGGGGGCCCCGCCCCCGCCCGCCGCCCCCCGCCGGGGCGGGTCCCCGGGGGACCCCGCGCCGCGCGGGACCCCCGGGGT
>NZ_VIKA01000034.1 GCF_006704265.1 Elioraea sp. Yellowstone
GTCGCGGCGATGGCCGCCGCCGGCGAGACCTGCGTGGTCGCGGTCGATGCGGCGGGGCGCGCGGCCGGCATCCTGACCGAGCGCGACGTGGTGCGTCGGGTCGCCTTCCGCGCCCGGCCGGACGATCCGGTCGCGCAGGCGATGAGCGCGCCGGTGCAGACCGTGTCGGGAGAGGAGCATCTCTACCGGGCGGTCGGGCTGATGCGCGCGCGCGGCCACCGCCATCTCGTGGTGGTGGACGATGCCGGGCGGCCGATCGGCACGCTGCGCCGCGTGGACGCCTATGCCGCCGCCTCGGCGCGCCTCCTCGCCGCGGTGGAGACGCTGGCGCGCGGCGACGACGAGGCCGGCTTCGCCGCCACCCGTTCCGCGCAGGCCGGGCTGGCGCGCACCCTGCTCGACGACGGCGTGCCGGCCGCGGATGTGATCGGGGTGGTCGCGGAGATCAATCTCGACATCCACCGCCGCGTGGTCGAGCGCGCGCTCGCCGCCGCCGGGCCCCCGCCGGTCCCGTTCACGCTGATCGTGATGGGCTCGGGCGGGCGCGGCGAGAGCCTGCTCGCCCCCGACCAGGACAACGGGCTGATCCTCGCCGACTACCCCGATGCGCGCCACGGCGAGGTCGAGGCCTGGTTCATCCCCTTCGCCGAGGATCTGAATGCGCGGCTCGCCGCCGCCGGCTTCCCGCTCTGCAAGGGCGAGGTGATGGCGCGCAATCCCGTCTGGCGCAAGACGCTGAGCCAGTGGCGGGCGCAGTTCGCCCTCTGGGCGGAGCGACGCAGTCCGGTGGCTCTGCTGTTCGGCGACATCGCCTTCGACTTCCGCCCCGTCTGGGGCGACCCCGCGCCGGCCGAGGCGCTGCGCGCGCATCTCGCGCACGTGCTGGCCGCCTATCCGGCCTTCCTCGCCGCGCTTGCCGCCGAGGACGCGAAGCTCACGGTCGGGCTCTCCTTCTGGCGCGGCTTCCGCGATGACGAACCCGGACCCGGACGACGCACCGACCTCAAGCGGTCGGGGCTGATGCCGCTGGTCGCCGCGGCCCGGCTGCTCGCGCTGAGGCACGGCATCGCGGCGACCGGCACGCGCGCGCGGCTTGCCGCCCTCGCCGCGACGGGCGCGGTCGGGCCGGAGGAGGCGGCGGCGCTGTCGGTGGCCTTCGAGCACCTGGCAGGCGCCCTGCTGCGCCAGCAGCTTGCCGATGCGGAAGAGGGCCGCCCGCCCGGCACGCTGGCCGATCTGCGCCGCCTGCCGCGCGCGGAACAGGAGGCGATCCGCGCGGCGATGAGGCGCGTCGCGGCGTTCCAGAGCGCCGTGAAGGCGGCGTTCGGCGGCGGGGTATGGTGATTCATACCCGGAGCACAAGGGTTTGACCTTTGTGCGGAGGGTATGGCGCGCGGGGCTCAAGGGGCGGCCGCGCGCAGAACCAAGGCCTGACGCCCGGCCGGCAAAGGTCGAACCTTTGTCGGCCAGGTATCAGTCGCGCTTCAGCGCGTAGCGGCCCGAGCCGGCCAGCACCAGCGGCACCAGCAGACCCGCGATCGCGAGGTTCTTCATCGCGGCACCGAGCTGGCCGGCCTGCTGCGCCTCGGGATAGGTCCACCACGCATGCGCGACGAAGATCGTCGCCAGCGTGAAGATCGCGAGCCCCGCCGCGGCCCAGCGGGTCAGCACGCCGATGACCAGCAGGATCGGCGCGACGATCTCGAGCGCGACCACGGCGGCAGCGACCAGCCCCGGCAGCGGGAACCCCTTGGCCGCGAGCAGCCCCGTGATGCCGGCGCCCGGCGGCCAGCCGAGCTTGTTCCAGCCGGCGAGCAGGAACATCGGCGCCACCGCCAGCCGCCCGATCAGCAGTCCGAGATCGCTCATCCTGGTGCCTCCGCCTCCTCGGTCCGGAACTCCGCCGGCAGGGTGATCTCGAGCATCTCGACATCGTCGCTGTGCGCGACCTCGCGATGCCGGATCCCCGGCGGCTGGTGCACCATCGAGCCTGCGGTCAGCAGCACCTCGCCCACGCCTTCGTACTCGAATCGGACCCAGCCCCGGAGAACGTAGACCATCTGGAAGCCGAGGTCGTGCGTGTGCCACACCGGGTGCGAGCCGGCGCCCGGCACCGCGCGGATCACGTGCGCGCCCACCTTGCCGCCGGTGACGTGGCGGATGCCGAGGTCGCGATAGGCGAAGAACGCGCGCAGGCCGGCGGTGAAGGCGGCATCGGCCGCGTGGCTGACCACCACCGGCAGGATCCGCCCGGCGCTCACGACACCCCCACCCCGGCGCTCACGACACCCCCACGGCGACATGGGTGGCGTAGCCCGGCCGTTCGAGCAGCCGGAGGTGATAGGCGGCGAGTGCCGGAAAGTCGGGCCGTTCGATCGGCATGTGCAGATAGCGGTAGACGATGCAGCCGATGGGGATGTCGGCGAGGGTGAAGCGGTCGCCCGCGATCCAGGGCCGGCGCGCGAGTTCCGCCTCGAGCAGCGCGAAGGTCTCGGCCGCGCGCGCAAGCCCCTTGTCGATCACCGCCTGGTCGCGCTTCTCGGGCGGGGTGCGGTACATCTGCACGAAGGCCGGGCCGAGGCCGGACTGGCCGGTGGTCTGCTGCCAGTCCATCCACTGGTCGGCGATGGCGCGCGCGCGCGCCGCCTCGGGCCAGATGGGCGAGTCCGCGCCGTAGGCGTTGCCGAGATAGCGCAGGATCGCGTTGCTCTCCCAGACGATGAACCCGTCCTCCTCCTCGAGCACGGGGATCAGCGCGTTCGGGTTCTTGGCAAGGAACTCCGGCGTGCGCAGCCCGCCGAACGCGCCGCCGCAATCGATCCGCTCGTAGGCGAGGCCGAGCTCCTCGCAGCCCCACACCACCTTCATGACGTTGATCGAGGTCGCCCGTCCCCAGATGCGCCGCATGCCCATCTCCCCGCCCTGTTGCGCCGGCCAGCATGGCCGCGCCGGAGGGGCTGCGTCCAGCGGCCCGAGCCATGCTACAGGGCGCGGCATGTCGCGCTCCCTGGTTGCGGCCCTCGGCGCGCTCGCCGCCGCCGCCGCGCTCGCGGTCGCCTATGCCTCGCAGCACTGGGGCGGGCTGCTGCCGTGTCCGCTCTGCATCTGGCAGCGCTACCCGTATTGGGCGGCGATCCCGGTCGGGCTTGCCGCGCTCGCCCTGCCGCGCCTAGCTGCACCCGCGCTCGCCCTGCTGGCCCTGCTGTTCCTCGGCAATGCCGCGCTCGGCGCCCTGCATGCCGGGGTCGAGTGGGGCTTCTGGCCGAGCCCGGTGCCGGAATGCGTCGTCGACGCCGGCGCGGCGGCCACGGTCGAGGATCTCCTGCGCGGCCTGCGTGCGGCCCCGGCCGTGCCCTGCGACCAGGCCGCGGTCGAGGTGCTCGGCCTCTCCATGGCCGGATGGAATGCGCTCTACGCCCTTTCGGTCGGCGTGGCGCTCACCATCTCGGCGCTGCGGGGACGGGGAGCGCCATGAGCGACGCGAGCTTCATCGAGCCGCCGCGCAGGACCGGCGAGGGGCGGCTGCCGGGCGATCCGACGCCGCGCGAGCGGGTCGCGCGGATCATCCGTGTCGACCATGCCGGGGAGTATGGCGCGGCGCGCATCTATGCGGGCCAGCTCGCCGTGCTCGGCCGGACCGATGCGCGGCCGCTGCTCGAACACATGGCGGCGCAGGAGGCGGTGCATCTCGAGACCTTCGCGCGCATGATCGGCGAACGGGGCATCCGCCCGACCGCGCTGCTGCCGCTCTGGCACGTCGCGGGCTATCTGCTCGGCGCCGGCACCGCGCTCCTCGGCAGGCGCGCGGCGATGGCCTGCACGGTCGCGGTGGAGGAGGCGATCGACGCGCACTACCGCGACCAGGCGGCGGCACTCGGCGAGGACGAGCGGGAGCTGCGCGAGACGATCGAGCGGTTCCGCGCCGAGGAGGGCGAGCATCGCGACATCGGCCTCGCACACGAGGCCGAGCGTGCCCCCGCCTACCGGCTGCTCGCGGCGGTGATCAAGGCGGGCTGCCGGATCGCGATCCGGCTCAGCGAGCGGGTGTAGCGGCGGGGCCGGGGGATGACCCCGCCGGCCTCCCGAGGCGGGGGCGTTGCCGCGCAGGTCGTGTCGTCGCGCGTTCCTCCGCCTCTCGTCGCGGACGGAGACGCAGCGGCGCGTTCCCGCTTCCGCCGCTCAGGGGGCGGGCCAGTCGGGGCGGTCGAAGCGCTGGATCTCGAGCGTGTAGCCCGCCGGATCGCGGAAGAAGAAGTGGTAGACGCGATACTGCGCCGAGAGCGCCGGCGGATGCGGAATCGGTACGCCCTGGGCGCTGAGATGCGCATACCAGCCGTCCACGTCCTCGGCGACGAAGGTGAACACCACCCCGCCCACCGCGCGGGGATTGTCGGTCGCGCGCGGCGCCCGCGCGCGACAGACGCCGAGGAAGGCCGTGTTGCCCTCGGCAGCGGCGTAGATCCGGCACGCCCCCTGGTCCTGCACCAGCCTGAGCCCCAGCACCTCCTGGTAGAAGCGCCACGACGGTTCGGGCGGATCGGCGTAGAGGAAGGTCACGGCTTGGCCGATCGGCGGGCGGGGCGGGCTGGCAGGGCGTGCGGTCACGGAGGGCTCATCGGGTGCGAAGGCCGCCGGCGGGGCCGGTCGGCGGTCCCGCCATCATCGTCGTGCGCGGCACCGAGGGAAAGGCCGGGCGCGCACCCTCCGCGAGGGTCGAGGCCGACCGCGCGGCGCCGCGGCAATTTGCTGCCGCTTCGGAACGATATCGCGCGGGGACCGGCGCCGCGCCGTCCTGGCCACGCGAAGGCTCCAGGCGGGTTCGTCACGGATCAAGGTTGATCGGAACGCGCTGTTGCGGCCGTCGCTGGCCTCACGGAGGGGCTCATGGCGGTCCGCAAGGTTCCGTCCGGACATGGCGCCTGAGGAAGAGCATCGGCGGGCCGGTCCGGCCAGCGGGCGGCGTCACGCCTCCTTGTAGCCGTAGGCCGGCAGCCCCTGTTCGCTGCCGTAGTACTTGTAGGGCAGGAACTTGCCGGACATCGTGATCTTCACCCGGTCGCCCTTCTCGTGCGGCAGCCGTTCGATCTCCATGTCGAAGTCGATCGCGCTCATGATGCCGTCGCCGAACTCCTCCTCGATCAGCGCCTTCCAGGCCGGGCCATTCACCATCACGAGCTCGTAGAAGCGATAGATCAGCGGATCGGTCGGCGGCATCGGCATGCCGCGATGCGGGATCTCGTTCAGCATCCGCTCCTCGAGCTCGGACAGGCCGAACAGCCGGGCCGCCTTGTGGGCCAGCGGCTTGACGAGTTTCATCTGGCCGAGCAGCGCGCCGACGACGAGGACCGGGGAGATGCCGCCGATCTCGTCGCAGATGTATTTCCAGGTCCAGCCCTGCGCGCGCTTGATGTCGAGGATCTTCTCGGTGAGCTGGGCTCGGGTCATGGCGGTCTCCTTTTCGGTGGATGGATCGGCCGGGCGGACGCGCTCTCCTCACGCCGCCAGGGCGGGGCGCACCTCGGGAACGCGTCGCGGGTTCCACTCGGGCGGCATCGTGCGCGCCAGCCGCCTGGATCGGTCGACCAGGAAGTCGATGATGTGGTTGCGCAGGTCGTAGTAGCCCGGCAGGTGGTGGACGTCGTGGCGCGTGCGCGGGCGCGGCAGGGTGTTCACCACCACCTCCGCGATCTTCGCCTGCGGACCGTTCGTCATCAGCAGGATGCGGTCGGCGAGCAGGATCGCCTCGTCCACGTCGTGCGTGATCATGAAGGCCGTCAGCTTCGTCTCGGCGACGATGCGGTTCACCTCCTCCTGAAGCGTGCCGCGGGTCAGCGCGTCGAGCGCCGAGAACGGCTCGTCCATCAGCAGGATCTTCGGTTCCACCGCGAGCGCGCGGGCGATGCCGACGCGCTGCTTCATCCCGCCCGAAAGCTGCGCCGGCCGTTTCGAGGCCGCCCCGGTCAGGCCGACCAGGTCGATCCAGGAGCGGCAGGCCTCGGCGACGCGGGCCCGCCCCCAGCCCGGATGGCGGCTGCGGATCGCGAAGGCGATGTTCGCCTCCGCGGTCAGCCAGGGCAGCAGGGCATGGCTCTGGAAGATCACGGCGCGGTCCAGGGATGGACCGTCGATCTCGCGGCCTCCCACCACGACCGCCCCCTCGTAGTCGCGGTCGAGCCCGGCGAGGATGTTGAGGATGGTCGTCTTGCCGCAGCCGGAATGGCCGATCAGGCAGACGAATTCGCCCTCCTGGATGCCGAACCAGACGTCCTCGAAGACGGTCTGCGGCGGCGCCCCGCGTGTCGCGGGGAAGCGGCGCGCGATGCCTTCGACGCTGACGAAGGGGCGGCGCATCGACGCCTCAGTCCTGGTAGGCGACCGCGCGCGTGGCGACCGCAAGGGCTTGGTCGAGCGTCATGCCGACGATGCCGATCACCAGGATCGCCGTGATGATGTCGGCGAGGCTGAGATTGTTCCACTGGTTCCAGACGAAGTAGCCGATCCCGGTGCCGCCCACGAGCATCTCGGCGGCAACGATCACCAGCCACGCGATGCCGATCGAGATGCGCATCCCCGTCATGATGGTTGGCGCGGCGGCGGGGAGGATCACGTGCAGGGCGGTGCGCAGGCGGCCGCATTCGAGGGTGCGTGCGACGTTCAGCCATTCCCGCCGCACCGAGGCCACGCCGAAGGCCGTGTTCAGCAGCATCGGCCAGATCGAGCAGATGAAGATCACGAAGATGGAGCTCGCGCCGCTGTCGCGGATCGTGTAGAGCGCGAGCGGCATCCAGGCGAGCGGGCTGATCGGCCGCAGCACCTGGATGAAGGGATTGAGCGCGCCGTACATGAGCGGGCTCATGCCGATCGCGAAGCCGAGCGGGATCGCCAGCAGCGCGGCCAGCGCATAACCGGCCAGCACCCGACCCAGGCTGTAGGCGAGCTGGATGCCGATCCCCTGGTCGTTCGTGCCGCGCACGTAGAACGGGTCGGCGAGGTGTTCCAGCATGCGCGTGCCGACCTCGGCCGGCGACGGGAATGGGCTTTGCCCCCCTGCTGCCGCCGCGGCGCCGACCAGTGCCGCATATTCGGCGTCCACCGGGCCCGTCTGGCTGGCGCCGGAGGAGGAGGCGATCTGCCAGAACGCGACGAGGACGGTCAGGATCAGCGCCGACAGCGCCAGCGATGCGAAGGGCCGCGTCGCGCGCATCTCGCCCTCAGCCGCGCCGGATCGCGAAGGAGGCGAGGTAGCCTTCCGGATCGGCGGGATCGAAGGCCCTGCCCATGATGACATGGGTGCGCTTGGCCGTCGCCGGCGGCGAGAGGCCGAGCTCGCGCATCGCCTGGGCCGTGTCGGTGGCGAGGAACACCTGCTCGGCGATCTGCGCGTAGTCGATGTCGCCGCGGATCTGGCCCCAGCGCTTCATCTGGGTCAGGATCCAGATCGCCATCGAGTGCCACGGGAACGGATCGAAGTCGATCCGGTTCGGCACGCGCTGGACGCGCCCGAGCCCGTCGGCGAAGCTGCCGGTCAGCACCTGTTCGACCACGGTCTGCGGCTGGTTCAGGTAGTTCTGAGGCGCGATCGCGGCGGCGACCTCGCGCCGGTTGGCCGGGTTCGAGGAGTAGGCGGTCGCCTCGACGATGGCGCGCAGGAGCGCGTGGTAGGTTCCGGGCGCCTCGCGGATCATCTCGCGCGAGATGGCGAAGGCGCAGCAGGGATGGCCGTCCCACAGGTCCTTGGTCAGGAGATGGATGAAGCCCACGCCGTCATACACCGCGCGCTGGTTGAACGGGTCGGGGCCGAGGAAGCCGTCGATGTTGTCGGCGCGCAGATTGGCGACCATCTCCGGCGGCGGCACCGCGCGGATCTGGATGTCGCGATCGGGATCGAGGCCGGCTTCCGCGACGTAGTAGCGAAGAAGATAGTTGTGCATCGAGAAGTCGAACGGCACGGCGAAGCGGAAGCCGCGCCAGTCCTTCGGATCGCGCCGGTCGCGGTGCCTCATCGCCAGGGTGATCGCCTGGCCGTTGATGTTCTCCACCGCCGGCATGGTCCACGGGATCGGCGCCGACCCGGCACCCAGGGTGATCGCGAGCGGCATGGGCGAGAGCATGTGCGCGGCGTCGTATTCGCGGTTGATCGCGCGGTCGCGGATCACCGCCCAGCCCGCGGTGCGGATCACCTCCACGTTCAGCCCGTGGCGGGCGTAGAAGCCCATGGGATGGGCCATGATGATCGGCGTGGCGCAGGTGATCGGGATGAATCCCACCTTCAGGTCGCGCTTCTCGATCCGTCGCGGCGTCTCGGCGAAGGCCTCCTTGGCGCGGCCGAGCGGGAAGACCGCGCCCAGCGCGGCGGCCGCAGCGGCACGCCCGACGAGGCCCACGAAGGCCCGCCGGCGCGCCTCGGTGCCGAACACGGCGCGGGTGACAGCTGTCTCGACGATCCGGTCGGCCAGCGCCTCGGCTCCCCGCGGCTCCGGATCGGTGACCGTCTCGCAGGCCAGTGCCGCCGCATGGGCGGCGAACGAGGCATGCCGCCCGCACGGGCAGGACCATGGACGCGCCTTCGGATCGAACGGATCGTCGAACACGCCCATGGCTTGACCCCTGACGTCCCCAGTTGAAGCCAATCGGTCCGGAGCTGGACCACCGGACGTCCTGCGAAGAGCGTGCCACGGCCGCGGGCGCGCCAAGTCTGCCCAGGCTGACGGCAGACCGGTGCGTCGACTCACATCCATGCCCAGATATCGATCAGGATGATTGAAGTGTAGGCATCCCTGGGGGCTGAGGTGCGACGCGGCGGTGCGCGCCTTGCCGCTGTCCGCTCTGCTACTGTTGTGGCCCATGTGGACGGCGATTCGCGCCTTCCTCTGGGTCTATGCGCTGGTCGCACTCGTCGTGGTCGGCGCGCTGGCCTTCGCCTGGCGCTTCGTCGCCCCGCCGCCACCGCGCGAGGTCGTCGTCGCCACCGCCGCGCCGGGCGGCGCCTATCACGAGGCGGCCGAGGCCTGGGGGCGCATCCTGGCGCGCGAGGGCATCACCCTGCGGTTGCGCCCGACCGCGGGCTCGATCGAGAACCTGCGCCTGCTCTCGACCGACCCCCCGGAGGTCGATCTCGCGCTCGTGCAGGGCGGTGTCGGCGGCGAGGCGGCCTGGCCCGGGCTCGAGAGCCTGGCCGCGGTGTTCTTCGAGCCGCTCTGGGTGTTCGTGCGCGGCGCCGACCCGGATGACCGGCTCGCCGCGCTTGCAGGCCGGCGCATCGCGATCGGGCCCGAGGGCTCCGGGACGCGTGCGCTCGCGCTCGAACTCCTGGCCGGCAACGGTGTCCGACCCGAGGACGCGACCCTGCTGCCGATCGGGGGCATGGAGGCGGCCGAGGCGCTGGCGGCCGGCACGATCGATGCCGCGATGTTCGTCTCGGCGCGCCCGACCGCGCCGATCGTGCGGCTGCTCCGCGCGCCGGGCGTGACGCTGCTCGACTTCCGGTCGCGCGCGGATGCCTATGTCGCCGCCTTTCCCTATCTTACCCGCGTCACGCTCCCGGCCGGCGCGGTCGATCTCGCGGGCGATCTGCCGGCGGAGGACGCCGTGCTGGTCGCGCCGATGGCGCAGGTGGTCGCGCACGGAGCGATCCATCCGCAGATCGTCGCGCTTCTGATGGAGGCGTTCACCGAGACCCATCGCGGCCGGCAGCTCTTCGCGCCGGCCGGCCGTTTCCCCTCCGCCGACCCGACGGACTGGCCGCTCAACGCCGACGCGGCGCGCTACCTGCGCCACGGGCCAGGGTTCCTCAAGCGTTACCTGCCGTTCTGGGCCGCGGTCTGGATCGAGCGGATGTGGGTGCTGGTCATCCCGCTGCTCACCATCGCGATTCCGCTCGCGCGCCTCGCCCCGCCGCTCTGGCGCTGGCAGATCGACCGCAAGGTCTACCGCTGGTACCGCCACGTGAGGCGGCTGGAGGCGGCGTTGAGGGCGGCCCGCAGCGAGGAGGAGCGGCGCAGGGTCTCTGCCGAGCTCGACGCGCTGGCCGACCGCGTCGGCCGCGTGCGCGTGCCCCTGAGCCACGCCCAGCCGCTCTATCAGCTGCGCAGCCACATCGCCCTGATCCGCGACGGCGCGCTGCGGTGATACCCTCCGCACAAAGGCTCGACCTTTGTGCGGAGGGTATCGTGCGCGGGGCTGGTGGGGCGGCCGCGCGCGAACATGACCCCATACCAGCCCGCCGAAGGTCAAACCTTCGGCGGGCTGGTATGAGGCCGCGCTTGCGGAACGGTGCGGCACCGCGCTAATCCGGCACCGCCGCCCCCGCGGCACCTGCAAGGGGAGAGCCGTCATGCCGCCGTCGTTGCCGCAACAGCCCGCCTGGGTGAGGGAGTTCAAGGCCTTCATCATGCGCGGCAACGTCATCGACCTCGCCGTCGGCATCATCATCGGCGCGGCTTTCACCGCGATCGTCAACAGCCTGGTGAAGGACATCTTCAACCCCGTGCTCGGGCTGCTGATGGGCGGCATCGACTTCTCGAACGTGTTCATCGTGCTCTCGGGCGAGCGCATGCCGACCATCGAGGCGACGCGCGAGGCCGGCGGATCGGCGATCGGCATCGGCCTGTTCATCAATGCCTGCATCAACTTCGTGATCGTCGGTTTCGCGATCTTCTGGCTGATCAAGGTGCTCTCGCGCTTCAAGGCGAAGGAGGAGGCGGCCGCGCCGCCCGCGCCGCCGAGGAGCGAGGCGCTGCTCGAGGAGATCCGCGATCTCCTGAAGTCCCGTACCCCCTGACGCGCTTCTGCCGGGCGTCGCGGTGGACGGCGCCCCGGCCGCTCTGCGATCCTGTTCGCCTCGGCAACGCTGAAGGCGGCGGACCATGACGCGCATCGGTCGTTCTCTTGCAGCCCTCCTGCTCGCGCTGGCGCTGGCGGGGCCGGCGGTTGCTTTCGAGGTGCCGGGTCTCGCCGCCGACTCCGACGCCTATGCGCGCACCCTCGCCGCGCGTGCTCCCTCCAGTGCCGAGGCGCGCGCCGCGGCGGATCGGCGCGCGGACGTCGCGCTGCGCGCGGGCGACTGGGCCGAGGCCGTCGCCGCGCTCGAGGCGCGCATCCGCCTCGGCTCGGTCGAGGAACGGCACTGGCTGGCGCTCGCCGAGGCGTGGCAGCGCCGCACCCCGCCCGACGGCAACCGCGCGCTCCAGGCCGCCTGGCAGGCCTTCGCCATGGTGCCCGGCGGCGCACCCGAGATCCCCGCGATCCTGCGCATCGCCGATGTGTTCCAGCACGTGCTCGACCGGCCGGCCCAGGCGATCGAGGCGCTCGAGGCGGTGGTCGAGCGCGACCCCGCGAATCCCGCCCATCGCCAGCGCCTCGCCGAGCTTCGCCGCAGCGCGGGGCTGGCCGTGCGCCGCGTGCTGGCCGAGCCGGAGAGCGATCCGCCGCGTGCCTGCATCGAGTTCGCGGGTGCGCTCTCGCCGCGCCGCGACATCGCTTGGGCCGACTGGGTGCGCGTCGAGCCGGCGACGCGCACGGCCGTCACCGCCGAGGGCAGCCGGCTCTGCGTCGCGGGTCTCGGCCACGGGCGACGGTGGGACGTCACGCTGCGCGAGGGCCTGCCAGGGGCGGATGGCGCGACGCTCCGCCGCGCCGCCACGCTCGCCGTCGCGATGCCCGACCGCGCGCCGCGCGTGGTGCTGCAATCCGGCGCCTTCGTGCTGCCGAAGGGCGACGCCCCGCGGCTGTCGGTCGGCACGGTGAACCTCTCCGCCGTGGCGGTGAAGCTCCACCGTGTCGGCGAGCGCGGGCTCGCCGGCCAGATCGGCGCGGACGGCCGCGCGTTCCGCGCGCTCTCGCAATGGTCGGCGCAGTCCCTTGCCGAGGGCGGCGGGCGTCTGCTCTGGGAGGGCGTGCTCACCATCCCGCACTGGGAGCGCAACGTGCTCGCGCGCACGGTTCTCGACCTCGCGCCGATGCTCGCGGGTGCTGCCCCGGGCCTGTTCGCGCTGACCGCCGCGCCGGGCGACGGCACGCCGTTCCCCTCCTGGAGCGAGGTCGCGACGCAGTGGTTCGTGCTGACCGATATCGGTCTCACCGTGCTGCGCGGCGCCGACGGGCTGACCGTGCTCGCGCGCGCGCTCTCCGATGCGCGGCCGCTCGGCGATCTGCGCATCGCCGTGGTGGCGCGCGACAACGAGGAGCTCGCGGTGGTGCAGACCGACGCCGACGGTGTGGCGCGCATCGCCGCGCCGGTGCTGCGCGGCACCGGCGGCGCCGCACCGCGCCACGTCACCGCGCGCGGCGCGGACGGCGATCTCGCCTTCCTCGATCTCGACTCCGCCTCCTTCGATCTCTCCGACCGCGGCGTGGAGGGTCGCGCCCATCCCGGCCCGCTGGACGCCTGGCTCTGGACCGAGCGCGGCATCTACCGCCCCGGCGAGACCGTGAACCTGCTGGCGCTGCTGCGCGACGCCGCCGGTGACGCGGCCTCGGTGCCGCTGACGCTGCGGCTCAAGCGCCCCAACGGCACGGTCGCGGCGGAGATGGTGCCGCAGCCCGACCCGGCCGGCGGGCGTGCCTGGGCGATCCCGCTCTCGGCCGGCGCGCCGCAAGGCACCTGGACGGTGGAGGCGCTGGCCGATCCGCGCGCAGCACCGATCGGACGCGGTTCCTTCGAGGTGGCCGACTTCGTGCCCGAGCGTCTCGCGGTCGAGATCGGCGCAGCCCCTGGCCCGCTGATCCCCGGCGCGCCGCTCACACTGCCCGTGACCGCGCGGTTCCTCTACGGCCCGCCGGCTGCGGGGCTGCCGGCGCGCGGCGAGATCACCGTCGCGGCCGACCCGCAGCCGTTTCCGCACCTCGCCGAGTGGCGCTTCGGCCTGGTCGAGGACTCGCCCGACACGATCCGCGAGGACCTCGCGCTGCCGGACACGGATGCGCAGGGCCGCACCACCGCCACACTCCTGCTGCCGCGCGCGCCCGACACCACACGCCCCTTGCGCGCGACCGTCGCGATCGAGGTCGCCGAGCCCGGCGGGCGGCCCACGCGTGCGCGCGCCAGCGTGCCCGTGCGCGCCCAGCCGCGGCTGATCGGCATCCGACCGCTGTTCGCGCGCGGCGCGGTCGAGGCCGGCAGCGACGCCGCGTTCGAGGTCGCGGCCTTCGATGCCGAGGGCAACCGCATCGCCGCCCCGCGGCTGCATCTGCGCCTGGTGCGCGAACGGCCCGACTGGCGCGTGGTGATCCGCGAGCGGCTCGCGCGCTACGAGCTCGTCTGGCGCGACGAGCCGGTGGAGGCGCGCGACCTCGCCGTCACCGCCGAGCCGCTGCGCGTCAGCCGACGCCTCGATTGGGGCCGCTACCGGATCGAGGTGTCGGACGGCGACAGCCTCGCCGCGACCTCGGTGCGCTTCCGCGTCGGCTTCGTGCCGACCGCCGGGCTCGGCGACACGCCCGACATGCTGGACGTCGCCGCCGACAAGCCCGCCTACGCGCGCGGCGAGACGGCCCGGGTGCGGATCGAGGCGCCCTATGCCGGGCTCGCCACCGTGATGGTGCTGACCGATCGCGTGCATGCGGTGCGGACGCTGCGCGTGCCGCAGGGTGCGAGCACGGTCGAGATTCCGACCGATCCCGCCTGGGGGCCGGGCGCCTATGCTGCCGTGACGCTGCTGCGCGGCCGTGCCGAGGCGGGGGCCAACCCTGTCCGTGCGCTCGGACTTGTCTGGCTCGGGCTCGATCCCGCGTCGCGCACCGTCCCCGTGGCCGTGCAGGCGCCGGGCCTGATGCGGCCGCGCGCCCCGGCCGAGGTGGTGGTGCGCGCGGCACCTGGCGCGATGGTCGCGCTCGCCGCGGTGGACGAGGGCATCCTGCGCCTCACCGGCCATGCCTCGCCCGATCCGGCCGGCTGGTTCACCGGCAAGCGGCGGCTCGGCATCGACATCCGCGACGACTACGGGCGGCTGATCGCGCCCGCCGAGGGCAGCGCCGGCGTGCTGCGCCAGGGCGGCGACGATGCGGAGACGGGGGCGGCGCTGCCGGCGATCCCGTTCGTGATCGCCAGCATGGTGCACGGCCCGGTCGCGGCCGGGCCCGACGGCACGGCGCGCTTCACGCTCGACGTCCCGGACGTGAACACCGCGCTCAGGCTCATGGCCGTGGCGTGGGATGCCGCGCGCACGGGCGCGGCGTCGGTCTCGGTGCCGGTACGCGACCGGCTCGTTGCGGAGCCGGCCCTGCCGCGCTTCCTCGCCCCGGGCGACGAGGCGCGCCTGGCGGTCTCGCTGCACAATGTCGAGCTGCCCGCGGGCGAGATCCGCATCGCCGTCACGGCCGATGGCCCGCTCGCGATCGACGGCGGGCCACAGGCGCTGACGCTCGCGCGGGAGGCGCGCGGGCGCGTGCTGTTCGGCCTGCGCGGCACGGGCGTGGGGGGCGGCGCCGTGACGCTCCGCGCGGAGGGACCGGACGGCTTCAGCGCGACGCGCGTCTTCCCGATCACCGTGCGTCCGGCGCGACCGCCGACGACCGCGCTGAGCCGGCGCGAACTGCCGGCCGGCCAGACGCTGACGGTCGGGCGCGATGCCCTCGCCGCCTTCGTTCCGGGAACGGCGCGCGTGACCGTGACCGTCAACACCGGCGCGCCGGTCGACCTCGCCGCACTCGCCCGCACGCTCGATCTCTGGCCCTATGCGTGCCTGGAGCAGACCGTCAGCAAGGGCTTCCCGCTCGTCTTCCTCGACGACGAGGCGCTGACCGGCGCCGATCGCCGCGCGCGTCTGCAGGCGCTGGTCGGCCAGGTGCTGGACAAGCAGCGCTTCGATGGCGCATTCGGGCTGTGGAGTGCCGGCGACCAGGCCGAGCCCTGGCTCTCGGCCTATGCGGTCGAGTTCCTGCTGCGCGCGCGCAACGCAGGGGCGGCGGTGCCCGAGGCGCCGCTCGCGGAGGCGCTGCGCTACCTCGCTGGCCTGACCGACGAGCCGGCGCGCGAGCCCTGGGATCGCGCGGCGCAGGCCTATGCGCTGCACGTGCTGGCGATGGGCGGCAGGCCGCGTCCGGGGGCGGCGCGCGTGCTGGCGGATCAGGGGACGGAGCGACTGCCCACCGCGCTCGCCCGCGCACAGCTCGGCGCGGCGCTGATCCGGATGGGCGAGCACGGGCGCGGCGAGGCGCTGCTGCGCGACGCGACCGCCGACCCGGCGCGCGACTGGTGGTGGCAGGACTACGGCACCACGCTGCGCGATGCCGCGGCGATGATCGTGCTGGTGAAGGAGGCCGGCGTGCTCACCGAGCGCGTCCCGGCGCTGGTCGATCGCCTGCCGGCGGAGCAGATCCAGCCCGGGCGCACCTCCACGCAGGAACAGGCGTGGCTGGTGGCGGCCGGCGCGATGCTGGGCCGCGACGGCCAGCCGGTCGCGCTCGCGGTCGATGGAGAGGAGCGCGCGCCCGCCGTGCTGACGACACTCGCGCGCGATGCGGGTGCCTTGCCGGTGGCGCTGCGCAACCTCGGCCGCACGGCGATCTGGCCCTCGGTCGCGACGACGGGAATCGCCGTCCAGTCGCCTGTCGCCGCACGCGACGGGCTGGTCGTGCGGCGCAACTTCCTCAACCGCGACGGCAGCCCGCTCAACCTCGACACGATCCGCCAGAACGACGTGTTCATCCTGGTGATCGAGGGGCGCGCCGAGACGCGCATGCTGCACCAGGCGCTGCTGGTGCACGGGTTGCCGGCGGGCTGGGAGGCGGAGCCCGCGCGGCTCGGCCCGGGAGAGGTCGCGGCCTTCCCGTTCCTCGGCGAGCTGTCACGGCCGCGCGCGCTCGCGCTGCGCGACGACCGGCTGGTCGCACAGCTCGACCTCTCGCCGGACGAGCCCGCGTTCAAGCTCGCCTTCCTGATCCGCGCGGTTACACCGGGCCGGTTCGAACTGCCCGGCGCGGTGCTGACCGACATGTACAAGCCGCGCTTCTTCGCGCGCCAGAACACCGGGCGGATCGCGGTGGCGCCTGCCGACTGAGATGCGCCGCGCGGCACTCGCGCTCGCGCTGCTGGTCGCCGGGATCGCCGGGCTCGACCGGCTGTTCCCGCCCAACCTCTCGCGCGCCGAGGCGGTCTCGGCCGAGGTGACCGACCGCGACGGCGCGACGCTGGCGGTGTTCCCGGCGCCGGGCGGGGTGTGGCGCCTGCGCACGACGGTGGCCGACGTGCCGCCCGCGTTCGTCGCCATGCTGCTCGCGCGTGAGGATGCGCGGTTCCGTTGGCATCCCGGCGCCGATCCTCTGGCGCTCGCGCGCGCGGCGGCGCAGGCCGCACGGCACGGCCGGATCGTGTCCGGTGGAAGCACGATCACCATGCAGGTCGCGCGACTGCTCGAACCACGGCCGCGCACGGTCCTGGCGAAGGTGGTCGAGATCGCGCGCGCCTGCCAATTGGAGGTGCGCTACTCGAAGGACGAGATCCTCGGGCTGTGGCTGACGCTCGCCCCCTTCGGCGGCAATCTCGAAGGCGTGCGCGCGGCCGCGCTGGCGCTGTTCGGGCGGCCGCCGGCGGGGCTCGACCCGGCCGAACTCGCGCTGCTGGTCGCGCTGCCGCAGCGGCCCTCGGCCCTGCGTCCCGACCGCTTCCCCGAGCGTGCGGCGGCGGCGCGGGATCGCGTGCTGGACATTGCGGAAGCCGCCGGCGCGCTGTCGCCGCGCGCGGCGGCGGATGCGCGGGCGGCACCGGTCGAGGCCGCGCGTCACGCGATGCCGCGTCTCGCGTGGCATCTCGCCGTGCGCGAGGCCGGCGGCGGGCGCGTCGCGACGACGCTGGAGGCTCCGTTGCAGGCCGCCCTGGAACGGCTCGGCGCGGAGATCGCAGCGACGCTCGACGAGCGCGCGAACCTCGCCGTCGTGGTGCTGCGCAACGCCGACCGGACGATCGCGGCGCATCTCGGCGCGCTGCCCGGCGAGACGCGCGGTGGGGCGCTCGACCTCGCCCACGCCGTGCGCTCGCCGGGCTCGTCCTTCAAGCCGTTCCTCTACGCGCTCGCCTTCGACGCCGGCGCGGTGCGCCCGGAGACGCGCATTGCCGACCTGCCGCGCCGCTTCGACGGCTATGCGCCGGAGAATTTCGATCGTGGCTTCGTCGGCGACGTCACCGCGGCCGAGGCGCTCAGGCTGTCGCTGAACCTTCCGGCGGTGGCGGTCGCGGATGCGTTCGGCCCGCTCGCCTTCGTCGCCGCGCTCGGAAGGGCAGGGGCCCCGCCGCGGTTCCCGCCCGCGCAGTCCGGGCCCGGGCTGCCGGTGGCGCTGGGCGGGTTCGGCACGACGCTGATGGAGGCGACCGCGCTCGCCGCCGCCCTCGCCGATGACGGCAGCGTTGCGGCGCCGGTCTGGCGCGCAGGCAAGACGGCCGCGCGGCAGCCTTTCGTCTCGCGCGAGGCGGCCGGTGCCGTGCGCGCGATCCTCGCCGGGAGCACGCCACCGCCCGGCATGCCGCCGCAGCTCCACCCGCCGCGCATCGCCTGGAAGACGGGCACGTCCTGGGGGCATCGCGACGCCTGGGCGCTCGGCGTCTCGGCGACGCACACGGTCGGCGTGTGGGTCGGGCGGCCGGATGGCACGCCGCTGCCGGGCCAGACCGGGCGCGCAACGGCGACCCCGCTGATGCTGCGCGTGTTCGCGCTCTTGCCCGATCCCGGCCCGCTGCCCGACGCGCCGCCGCTGCCGCCGGCGCCCGCACTGGCGCGGCTCGGTCCGGCCAGCGCCGATCGCCTGCGCCTGATCTTCCCGCCCGACGGCGCCGCGCTCGCCGCCGGGGCTGCCGTGACGCTGCGCGCCGCCGGTGGCCAGCGGCCACTCACCTGGCTGGTGGACGGCGCGCCGATCGCCTCAGTCCGCCACCGCCGCGACACGGCCTGGCAGCCGCCCGGGCCGGGATTCTACCGCATCACCGTGGTCGATGCGGAGGGTGCGGCGGCGGTGGCCGAACTGCGCGTGCGCTCACCCTGAGCGGAGAAGCCGGGCGACGAGGATCGCGGCGGCGACGATGCCGAACCCGACCAGGTCGGTGATCGGCTCGGGCGCCAGCATCAGCAGCGCACCCGCGCCCACCACCACGCGCGCCCAGACCGGCAGCGTGCCGAAGCGGTAGAGGTGCCCCTCGGTCGCGGCGGCGAGCAGGACGATCGCGACGGACGCGGTGATCGTCGCGCGCAGGATCACCGCCGGGTCGCCCTTCAGGATCAGCGCCGGTTGCAGCACGAAGAACACCGGCAGCAGCATGAGCAGGATGCCGATGCGCAACGAGGTCACGGCCGTCTGCATCGCGCTCGCCCTGGCGACGAAGGCCGCCGCGATCGCGGCGAGCGCGACCGGCGGTGTGATGAAGGAGACGAGGCCCCAGTAGAGCACGTAGAGATGCGAGGCCATCGGATCGAGCCCCGCGGCGACGAGCGCCGGGGCGAGCACGATCGCGAGGAAGATGTAGCAGGCCGAGGCCGTCATCCCCATGCCGAGGACGAAGCTGGTCAGCGCGCCGAAGACCAGCAGGAGCGCGATGTTGCCGCCGGCGTACTGCACGAGTTCGCGCGAGAAGGAGTTGGCGACCCCGGTCACCGACATCCCGCCGACGATCAGCCCGATCCCCGCGATCAGTGCGACCAGCCGCGCCACCGCCTCGCCGGATGCGACGACCAGGCGGGCGAAGGCCGCCCAGCCGAACCCGGTCGCCCGCCTGCGCAGGAGCGCGACCGCGAGCAGGAACAGCGAGACCCAGAACGGCGCCTCGGCCTCGATCCGGTAGGCGACCAGCAGCACGGTCAGCCCGACGATCGCGGCAAGATAGTACCAGCCGCCGAGCAGCGTCGGCAGCAGAGGCGGGATCGCCTCGCGCGCGACCCCGTGCAGGCGATGGCGCACGGCGTAGAGGTCGGTCTGCACGAACAGCGCCAGGTAGTAGAGGAATGACGGCAGCGCGGCCGCGACCACCACCTCCGCGTAGGGCACGTTCAGGAAGCTCGCCATGATGAAGGCGGCAGCCCCCATCACGGGCGGCATCAGCGCCCCGCCCGTCGACGCGCAGGCCTCCACCGCGCCGGCATAGTGCGGCGCATAGCCGCAACGTTTCATGGTCGGGATGGTGAGCGTGCCGGTGGTCAGCACGTTCGAGGTCGGGCTGCCCGACAGCATGCCGAACAGCGCCGAGGACACCACCGCCACCTTGGCCGGCCCGCCGCGGCTCGCCCCCATCAGCGCGAGCGCGAAGTTCATGAAGAACGACGCGCCCCCGGTGGCCGCGAGTACCACGCCGAACACCAGGAAGCCGATCAGCATGTCGGCCACCACCTGCATCGGGATGCCGATGATGCTCTCGGTGCCGAACACGTGCTCCTGGATCGTACCCGGCAGGTCGAGCTGCACGCCCCAGAGGAAGCCGGGCATCGCATCCGCGAACAGCGGATAGGCGCCGAAGACGAGGCAGACGAAGAACAGGATCGCCTCGCCGGTGCGGCGCACGCCTTCGAGCACGAGCGCGACGAAGAGCCCGGCGAGCACGGTCGCCCAGCCGGGGGCGGTCGCGTTCCAGCCGCGCAGCTGGATCGTCAGCGCCTCGGTCGCGAGCCAGAGGCCGAGGCCGGCCAGCGCGGCCGCAAGCAGCCAGTCGAACCACGGCACGCGCAGCGCCTGGCGGCACGTGGCGGGAAAGGCAAGCAGCGCGACCGCGCCGAACAGGCCGATCACGAGGTAGTGGAACGCCGTGCTGATCGGCCGGAAGCCAAACAGGCCGAGATTGAACACCTGGTTCACCGCGAGCACGAGGCCGGCCGCAGAGAGCGCGAAGCCCGCGGCGAAGGCCGGGCCGTGGAGCCGGCTCGGCGGCTCCGCGGGCGCCCCGGCCGGCGTCTCGCCGGGGCGCATCACGGCGCGGCGCTCAGCTCAGCGCGGCGAGTGCGGCGGCACGCCGCTCGCCCCATGCCTTGCCCAGCGTCTCGCCCTCGAGGCCGCGCGACCGCGCCTCGGGCGCGAAGCGCTGCCAGGCCGCCTGCAGCGCCCCGTGGCGCTTCAGCATGCCCTCCTGCCAGGCCTGATGCGCGGCGCTCCATTGGCCCCGCTCGCGCAGGTAGCGGATCGCGCCCTCGTGGAAGGCCGCGTCCATGGGCGGCGTGCCGGCCTCGGCCACCGACCAGCGCGGCATGATCGGGTTGGCGTCCTTGTAGAGGTCGAAGCTCTCGGCGATCGCCTTCGTCACGGCGTAGGTCTCGTCGGCGGAGGTCTCCGCGGGCACGGTGATCATCGGGTAGCGGTAGCCCATCACCCAGGCGGGCTTCTCCGCCGACAGCCCGGCGCCGATCGTCTCCCGGAACGGCTCGACGAAGGGCACGGCGCGCTGCGCGGCCTTCCAGCCCTCGGCGTTCGCGGGATCGAGCTCGACCCAGGCGATGCCGCGCGGGCTCGCCTCGAGTTCGCGCAGCGCGGCGGCCGCGGGCGCCGCGCCCGCGCAGTCGGCCCGGCCCTCGATCAGGGCGCGCAGGCTCGCCCCGTAGGAGGGGAACTGCACCAGCTCGACGTCGCTCCAGGTCAGGCCGGCGAAGGCGAGGATCGGCTCGATCTTGATGTTGACCGAGGAATTCGCAGGCACGAAGGCCATGCGCTTGCCCTTGAGATCCGCGGGCCTCGTGATGCCGCTCTCCCTGGTCGCCACCACCGAGAAGGCGTTCTTGCGCCCGAGCAGGGTGCGGAAGTCCTGCGGGCCCCAGTCGAGGGCGGCATACTCGTGCAGGCCCTCGACCGCGAAGTAGAGTTCGTTGGCGAGCCAGCCGTGGCTCGCGCGCTTCTGCTTCACCGGCAGGATGCGCCCGATCGAGGTGCCGGAGGGCTGCAGGCGGACGCGCGCGCCGTAGGCGCGGCCCAGCGCATCGGCGATCGCCGAGGCCTCCACATAACCGGTGGAGCCGAC
The DNA here is from genome assembly GCF_006704265.1 of Elioraea sp. Yellowstone. GTDB lineage: Bacteria > Pseudomonadota > Alphaproteobacteria > Acetobacterales > Acetobacteraceae > Elioraea. The sequence continues at coordinate 20,921 of NZ_VIKA01000034.1, forward strand.
ATCGTAGACCGACCAGACCATCGTGGCCGGCAGGCCGGGGAGGGCGCCGGCCTGGACGATCGCGGGGCGCGCCAGCGCGATGGCCCCGATCCCGCCCGCGAGCGCGATCATGCGGCGACGTGTCGGCATCCGATCCTCCCGTGTCCGTTTGGGGCGGTCCATCGCCCGGTTCCAAACGAATCGGGCACACTCCGTGCCGCTGCGTCAATCGGAGGCGTGCGCGCCGGCAAGGTGCTAGTCTCGGGTTCCCGCCCTCCCGCCGCCACGCGAGACCTGCCCCTCCTCGTGTCCGACCCGACTCCGCTCCCGTCCGCCGCGCCTTGCCCGCAGGGCCTGCCGTGGCCACCGATCCGCCGCCGCAGCGGCCTGCGCTGACCCATGGTCTCGACCGCGACGCTGTCATTCGCCGTCCGCCCGCGTGTGCTCGCGCGGCTGACCGGACGCGCGGCGCTGCTGCTGACCGGCATCAACGCGCCTCTGGTCGTGCTGACGCTCGCCGACCGGGAATGGGAGGGGGCGGCCGCCCATGCGGCGGTGCTCGCCACGCTGGTCGGCCTCTGGGCGGCGCTGTCGCGCGGCAGGCCGGCGCCGGTGCCGCAGACCAACGAGGCGATGGTGCTGTCGGTGATCGCCTTCGCGCTCGCCTCGGCAGCGCTCGCGCTGCCCTGGTGGGCGGAGGGGATCGCCTTCGTGGATGCGCTGTTCGAGGCGGTCTCGGCCGTCACCACGACGGGGCTCTCGACGCTCGACAGCGTCGAGAACAAGCCCTGGTCGTTCCTGTTCGCGCGCGCCTGGGGCCAGTGGTCGGGCGGGCTGATGATCGTGCTCCTGGCGCTGTTCCTGACGCTCGAGCGCGGCGCGGTGGCGGGGCGGTGGCTCGCCTACCAGCTCACCGCGGAGGAGGTGATGCTGGGCGCGCGCGCCTGGATGCGCACCATGGCGATCGTCTATGGCGCCCTCACCCTGGTCACCTTCGCGGCGTTCCTCGCGGTCCGGCTCGATCCGTGGAATGCGCTGCTGCACGCGCTGACGGCGGTGTGCGGCGGCGGGTTCGCGGCCGACGACCAGAGCATCGCCGGGATCGGTGGCCGGCCGGTGCAGGCGGTCGGCATGGCGGGCGGCGTGCTGGGGGCGATCTCGTTCCTGATCTGGCCGCAACTGCGCAAGGGCAAGTGGCGGGCCGTGCTGGGGGCGCGGGAACTGCATACCTTCGCGACCCTGTGCCTCGCCGGCAGCATCGTGCTGTTCGCGACGATGAGCCAGCTCTCCGGGCTGCCGCCGCGGGAGGCGGCATGGGATGCCGTGCTGATGTCGCTCTCGAGTCAGGCGACGACCGGGTTCGCGACACTCGATCTCCACCCGCTCGATCCGGTCTCGAAGCTGGTGATGACCGTGCAGATGATGCTGGGCGGCGACACCGCCTCCGCCGCCGGCGGGATCAAGATGTTCCGCCTGATCGCCATGCTGCGCCTCGCGCGCAATGCGATCGCGCGCACGGCGCTCGCACCGCACGCCGTGATCCCGACGCCTTCCGGCGAGGCGGATCTCATCCGCGGCACCGCGACCGTGGTGACGCTGTTCGTGATCGTGCTGCTGCTCTGCTGGGCCATCTTCCTCGGCGCGGGGATCGAGCCGGTCGATGCGCTGTTCGACTGCGCCTCGGCGCTCTCGATCTGCGGCGCCTCGGTGGGCGTCGCCTCGCATGCGCTCGCCTGGCCGTTGAAGCTGGTGCTCACTGTGGCGATGCTGGTCGGCCGGCTGGAGATCGTCGCGATGCTCGTGGTGCTCTATCCGCGCACCTGGGTCGGCCGGCGGCAGGACGAGGGGAGATAGGGCGATGCGGGTGGTGATCGTGGGCGCGTCGAACCTGGCGGCGGCGACCGCGGATGCCCTGATCCAGCGCGGCCACGAGGTGGTGATGGTGGAGCGCGACCGGGCGCGCATCGAGGAGCTGGGCGAACGGCTGGACGCCGCCTTCGTCGCCGGCGACGGCATCCGGCCCTCCATCCTGAAGGAGACCTCGCCCGAGGAGTGCGAGGCGCTGCTCGCGTTGACGAGCGGCGACCAGGACAACATCCTCGCCGCCCTGGTCGGCCGGTCGGTCGGGTTCCAGCGCGTGCTGCCGAAGGTGTCGGACCCGGAACTCGAGAACGTCGCGATCGAGGTCGGGCTGACCGAGCTCCTGGTGCCGGACCGGACCATGGCCCAGGCGATCGCCGACCGGGTGGAGGGCGGCCGCGGCGCGGGCGGCGAGCAGATGATCCCGGCCGGTTTCCGCCTGTTCACCTTCATCGCCACCATGGAGGACGCCGAGGGCGAGTGCCTCAAGGACCTGCCGCGCGGGGTCAAGCCGCTCGCGATCTTCCGCGGCGACGGGTTCGTGCTACCCTCCGAGACCGACCAGGTGCATGCGGGCGACCGGGTGCTGCTGATTCTGCCGGCGGACCGTTACGACGACATGCTCGAGAAGCGCGCCAGGACGAAGCGCCGGCGATGAGAGGGGGACGCACGCGGTCGTACCGTCGGCACGGTGCCGGCGGGACCATGCGAGCGCCTGCCCCGACGCGCTGACGTGACCGCGCGGCGAGGAGCGGCTATAGTTTCGGCGATGGACCGCATGCACCGCAGACGATGGCCCTGCTGAGTCAGGAGAACCGGCTGCTCAGGATCGCGACGCCGCTCGGTGCGGACGCGCTGATCCTGCAGGGCCTCTCCGGCGAGGAGGGGATCGGCCGGCTGTTCCGTTTTCGGCTCGATCTGGTGTCGAGCGAGGGCGCGATCGCCGCCAACGACATCCTCGGCAAGCAGGTGACCTGCAAGATCGCGCTGAAGGACAAGCCGCCGCGCTACATCAACGGCTACGTCGTGCGCTTCGGCCCGGGCGAGGCCAAGACGCGCGACTACACGCACTACGTGGCCGAGATCGTGCCGTGGTTCTGGTTCCTCTCCCACACCACCGACTGCCGGGTATGGCAGAACAGGACCAGCAAGCAGATCCTCGAGACGCTGTTCGGCGATGCCGGCTTCACCGACTTCGACTTCGCCCTGCAGCGCGAACCGCCGCAGCGCGAGTTCGTCATCCAGTACAACGAATCGGACTACGACTTCGCCTGCCGCCTGATGGAGGAGGACGGGCTGTTCTGGTACTTCACCCATGCCGAGGACGGCCACACGCTGGTCATCGGCGACAGCAATTCCGCCTTTCCGGAGGCGGAAGGGGCGAAGCTCGTCTCGGCGCTGGCCCATGACGGGGTGGACACGCATGGCGGCACCACGGTCGAGGAGGTCTGGGTGCCGGGCAAGGTCGCGACCGCGGAGTACGAGTTCCGCGCGTCGCAGAACGTCCTGACGGCCGAGGCGAACTCCGTGCTCGGCCGGCCGCTCGCCGACAAGTTCGAGGTGTTCGTCTGGCCGGGCCGGTTCGCCACCACCGCGCGCGGTTCCAGCGCGGCCGCCGCGACCGATGGCGATCCGGTGAAGCAGCGCATGATCGAGGCGATCGAGGCGCAGTCCACGCGCGTCTCCTTCTCCTCGGGCGCGGCTTGGCTGGCTCCGGGCCACCGCGTCACGATCGGCTCCTATGCCGACGATGCCGCGGCCGACCGCAAGCTGGTGGTCGAGAGCCAGGCCCACCAGGCGGTGGACGAGAGCCACCTGAATGCCCGCGCGGTTCCCTCCTACTCCTGTTCGGTGATGGCCTTCCCGGCGGACCTGACCTATCGGCCGGCGCTGCGCTCGAAGCCGCCGGCGATGCCCGGGCTGATGTCGGCCGTGGTGGTGGGGCCCGAGGGCGAGGAGATCCATGTCGACGAGTTCGGCCGGGTGAAGGTGCAGTTCCACTGGGACAGGCTGGGCGGGAAGAACGAGAACTCGTCCTGCTGGTGCCGGCTCTCGCAGGCCTGGGCCGGCGAGGGCTGGGGGATGTTCCACTTCCCGCGCGTCGGCACCGAGGTTCTGGTCGGCTTCCTCGACGGCGACCCCGACCATCCCGTGGTGATCGGGGCGCTGCACAACGGCCAGAAGACCGTGCCGATCTCCTTGCCCGGCGAGAAGACCAAGACCGGCATCATCACCCGCTCCTCGACCGGCGGCGCCACCTCCGACTTCAACGCGCTCTGGTTCGACGACAAGGCCGGGTCGGAGAAGGTCTACTTCCAGGCGCAGAAGGACTACGAGCGGCTCGTCAAGAACAACGAGACCGTGCACGTGAAGGCCGACCGCAGCTTCAAGGTCGACGGCAAGCAGGACCACGTCACCAAGGGCAATTACGACTTCAAGGTCACCCAGGGCAACCACACGGTGACGATCGACCAGGGCAACCGCACGGTCCAGGTCAAGATGGGCAACTACGACACCAAGGTGGACATGGGGAACATGACCACCAAGGTCGCGATGGGCAACTACGACCTGAAGACCTCGCTCGGCAAGACCACCGTCGAGGCGATGCAGGAGATCACTCTGAAGGTTGGCGGTTCGAGCGTGAAGATCGACCAGACGGGTGTCACGATCAAAGGCATGATGGTGAAGATCGAGGGCACCGTCATGCTCGAGGCGAAGGGCCTCATGACCAAGCTTGGCGGTGACGCCATGCTGATGGTCAAGGGCGGCATCGTGATGATCAACTGAAAGGGAGGCGATGACCACCAAGGAGACCGCCTCGCCGCAGCGTCCGCCGGTGAAGCTCTCGGCGGCGGAGCTGAAGACCGTGCTCGAGCGTGCGGAACTGACCCCCGATGCGGCGAAGATCGCCGCCGGCTGCGCGGACGTGCCCGCGGCGGTGGTCGCGCTGGCGGAGGCGGGGATGGTGAACGACGCCGCCCGGCTGGTCGCACATGCCCTGCCCAAGCGCGAGGCGGTGTGGTGGGCCTGCATGTGTGCGCGCGCGACCGAGACCGCACCGCCGCCGGCGGATGCCGAGGCGCTCGTCGCCGCCGAGGCCTGGGTGCGCAAGCCCGAGGAGGCGAACCGGCGCCAGGCCATGGCCAAGGCCGAGGCGGCCGGGTTCCGCACCCCGGAGTCCTGGGCCGCGATCGGCGCGTTCTGGTCGGGCGGCTCGATGGCGCCCCCGGGTCAACCGGTCGTGCCGCCGGGCGACCACCTGACCGGGCTCGCGGTCGCCGGCGCGGTCGCGCTCGCGGCGGTGCGCAAGCATCCCGAACGGGCCGAGGCGACGCTGCGCGCCTTCCTCGCCAGCGCCTTCGACATCGCCGCAGGCGGTGCGGGGCGGATCGCGCCGATCTTCTGAGCCGGGCGCCATGCTTCCCGCCGCCAGGGTCAGCGACATGCATGTCTGCCCGATGGTCACGGGCGTGGTGCCCCATGTCGGCGGGCCGATCCTGCCGCCCGGCGCGCCGACCGTGCTGATCATGAACCTGCCGGCGGCGCGCGCCACCGACCTGTGCGCCTGCGTCGGCCCGCCGGACGTGATCGCCATGGGCAGTGCCACGGTGCTGATCATGAGCCTGCCGGCGGCCCGGCTGACCAGCCAGTGCGCCCATGGCGGGCTGATCGTCGGGCCCGGCGCGCCGACCGTGCTGATCGGCGGGTGAGCTCACCGATGGACCTCGTGCTCTCGATCGTGCGCTGCCCCGATGCGGCGGTGCCGGAGACCCGCAGCTTCGGCGGCGGCGAGGTGGTGCTCGGCCGCGGCGAGGACTGCACCTGGAAACTGGTGGATCCCGACCAGCACCTGTCGCGGCGCCATTGCGCCGTGTCGTTCCACGGCGGCGCCTGGCATGTGACCGACCTCTCCACCAACGGTACCTTCGTCAATCGGGCCGCTGCCCCGATCGGCAAGGGCAACGAGGTGGCGCTGAACGACGGCGACCGGCTGACCCTCGGCGAGTACGAGATCGAGGTGCGCATCGCCGCGCCGGCCCGCGGGGCGATGTTCCCGCCCCAGGCCGCCCCCGCCGACGATCCGTTCGCCGCCTTCACGACCGAACCCCCGGCCGGGCCCGGACCGGTGCCGCTCGGTGGGCCGCTGATCCCGGACGACTTCAGCCTGGAGCCGGAACCGCCGCAGGAGGATCCCTGGCATGGCGGCAGCCGGCCCGATCACATGCCGGCGGGCTCGGACTACTTCGCGCCCCCCAAGGTGACGCCGGCGCCCCTCCCGGACGACTGGGATCTCGGCCCGCTGCCATCCACGCCGACCGCGGCGCCGGGCGGCAAGATCCCCGACGAGTGGGATCTCGACGCCCCGCCGCCGCCTCCGGCCCAGCCGCCGGCCGAGCCGCCGCGCGAGGCGGCACCGCTCCCGCCGCCCGCCCCTGTTGCCTCGCCCGTCCGTGCCGCCGGGCCGACACCGCCCGCCGCAGCCGGCGATGCGGCGCTGCTCGAGGCCTTCCTCGAGGGCATGGGGCTGGCCGGGATCGAGCCCGGCGGGCCCGATCCGGCGACGCTGATGAAGGGGCTCGGCGCTGCCTTCCGCGCCTTCGTCGAGGGGCTGCGCGAGGTCCTGATCACGCGCGCGACCATCAAGAGCGAGTTCCGGATCGAGCAGACCATCATCGCCGCGCGCGGCAACAACCCGCTGAAGTTCAGCCCCACGGCCGAGGACGCTCTGGTGGCGATGCTCGGCCGCAGCCGTGCCTTCATGGCGCCGGACGCGGCCGTGAAGGATGCGCTCGACGACATCAAGCGGCACGAGCTCGCCACCATGGAGGCGATGCAGGCGGCGGTGCGCGCGCTGCTCGCCCGGCTCGACCCGGCGGCGATCCGCAGCGAGGCCGAACAGGGCGGCGGGCTCTCGCTGCTGCCGGCGCAGAAGCGCGCGCGCGCCTTCGAGATCTTCGAGCAGCGCTTCGCCGCCGCCCTCGCCGATCTCGACGACAGTTCCGACGGCGTCTTCGCGCGCGCCTTCGCCAAGGCCTACGAGGCCGCCTCGGGCAAGCGCTAGGGGAGGAGACAGGGTGACAGCACGCCGCGAAGCCGCGCCGGGACGGCGCCTCGTTCTCGCCTCGCTCGGCGCCGCGCTGGTCGCGGCGGCCGGCCAGCCGCCGCCGCCGGTGGTGGACCTGACGGTGCAGATCGGGCCCAACGTCAATCCGGGCGTGGACGGCCGGCCGCTGCCCGTGGCGGTGAAGCTCTACCTGCTGACGGCGGCGGGCAGGTTCCAGGCGGCGGACGTGTTCGCACTGATCGAGCGCGAGGCGGCAACCCTGGGCGCGGAGCTGATCGCCTCCGAGCAGATCGTCTTCGAGCCGGGCCAGACGCGCCAGATCACGCGCGAGGCGGACGGCCGCACGCGTTTCCTCGGTGCCGCGGTGCTGTTCCGCGACATCGACCGGGCGCAGTGGAAGTCGATCGCCCCGGTGGCCTCAACCGGCGTGACGAGGCTGCGCCTGACCGCCGATCGGCTGGAGAGCGCGCTTAACCCGGCATAGGGAACCGATGTAGCCTGCGCCTGCGCAGGTGGAAGGGACGGAATGTTCTGGCAGAACAAGGTGGTCTGGCGCGAAGGCATGTTCCTGCGCGCGCAGCACTTCCAGCAGCAGGACCGCTTCGTCGAGGCGCTGGTGCGCGCGGCGACCGCCTCGCTGGTGCCCTTCCCCTGGGGGATCGCGACGCTCGCCATCGACCGCGACCTGCTCGGCACCGGCCGCTTCGCGCTCGCCGCCGCCTCGGGCGTGCTGGAGGACGGCACGCCCTTCGCCATCCCCGACGAGGCCGACCATCCGCCGCCGCTGGAGCCGGGCGAGACCGTGCGCAACTGCCTCGTCTATCTCGCCGCGCCGACGCGCCAGGCCGGCGCGATCGAGATCGCCGCGGACGGTCCCGAGGCGAAGGCCACCCGCTTCGCCCCCGCCTCCTACGAGGCCTTCGACACCCATTCGGCCTCGGCCTCCGCGGCCGAGCTCCAGGTCGGGCGGCTCAGGCTGAGCTACCTTCTGGAGACGCAGGACCGCGGCGGCTTCGTCGGCCTGCCGGTGGCGCGCATCCTCGAGGTGCTGCCCGACCGCAAGATCGTGCTCGACGAGCGCTGGATCCCGCCGGCGCTGGTGTGCAGCGCCGCACCGGCGCTGATGGGCTTCATCAACGAGCTCACCGGCATGCTGCGCCAGCGCGCCGAGGCGATCGCGGCACGGCTCGGCCAGCCCGGGGCGCGCGGGGTTGCCGAGATCACCGACTTCCTGCTGCTGCAGACGATCAACCGGGTCGAGCCGCTGCTCGCGCACTGGTCGGCCGCAGGTGCGGTACACCCCGAGACGCTCTACCGCACGCTCGTCTCGCTTGCCGGCGAACTCGCGACCTTCACCGAGGCCTCCCGCCGCCCGCACGCCTATCCGGCCTACCGGCACGAGGACCTCCAGCGCAGCTTCGCCCCCGTGATCGCCGATCTGCGCAAGAGCCTCTCGGCGGTGGTGGAGACCACCGCGGTGGCGATCCCCCTGCAGGAGCGGCGCTTCGGCGTGCGGGTCGGGCCGATCGTTGATCGGAATATTCTCAAGGCGTCGCAGTTCGTGCTTTCGGTGCAGGCCGACATGCCGACCGAGCAGCTCCGCCGCGTCTTCCCCAACACGGTGAAGATCGGCGCGGTCGAGCAGATCCGCGAGCTCGTCAATGTCGCCCTGCCCGGCATCGCCGTGCGTGCGCTGCCCGTCGCGCCGCGGCAGATCCCGTTCTACGCCGGCGCGGTCTATTTCGAGCTCGATCGCGGCAGCCCGCACTGGCAGCAGATGCAGACCTCGGGCGGCTTCGCGATCCACGTCTCGGGCGACTATCCCAACCTGAAGCTCGAGCTCTGGGCGATCCGGGGCTGAGGAGCGCCAGATGGCACAGGACAACCCCTTCGCCGAACCAGGCGACGACGACCGGACGGTGATCCGCCCCGCGCCCGGCGGGCGCGCCCCCGTCGAGCAGCGCCAGGCGGCCGCCCACGGGCTCTGGCTGCCCCAGGGCGTGTTCAGCACGACGTCGTCCAGCGTGGCGCAGAGCACGTAG
>NZ_VIKA01000345.1 GCF_006704265.1 Elioraea sp. Yellowstone
GCGCTCGCCGCGGCGGCCGGGCCGGTGCTGGACGAGGCCGAGGCGCGCGCGGTGCTCGGCGCCCTGGGCGTGCCGATCGGCGCGGCCGTGCTGGTCGCCGACGCCGAGCAGGCACGCATGATCGTGCCGCGTCTCGGCTTTCCGGTCGCGTTGAAGGCGGTCTCCGCCGCCCTGCCGCACAAGACCGAGGCGGGCGCGGTCGCGCTCGGCCTCGCCGATGCCGAGGCGCTGATCGCCGCACTCTCCGCCATGGCCGCGCGGCTTGCGGGCATGCCGCTGCGCGGCTTCCTGGTGGCGCCGATGGAGGAGGGCGCAGGCGAGGCGCTGCTCGGCTTCCGGCGCGACCCGCAGGCGGGGCCAGGAAGGCAAGCAGTCGTTCACCGAAGCCCGCTGCGGCCTCTTCCAGCAACGGCCAAGCAGCAGGAGCGCGGG
>NZ_VIKA01000346.1 GCF_006704265.1 Elioraea sp. Yellowstone
GCGAAGGCGACCGCGTCGGCAACCGCCGCGCCGCGATCCCGGCCGCCCCCGGCCGCCGTCCAGTCGGACCGGCGGGCCGCCGCCGCGAGCGCCTCGAGCGCCGGGCCGATCGCGCCCTCCACCACCACGGCCGGCGCGGTGTAGTGGCGCGGACGGCGGAAGCGCGCGACGTCGATCACCGGCGCGCGCGACCGCCAGGGGGCGGGGATGAACTCCACCGGATCGGCGCCCGCGAGCACGATCGCGTCGGCCGCCTCCACCAGCGGCGCCTCGGCCGCGCCGCCGGTGAACAGCCCGGCGAAGAGCGGATCGTCGTCGGCGACCACGCCCTTCGCCTTGTAGGTGAGGAGCACCGGCGCGCCCAGCGCGGCGGCGAGCGCGCGCACCGCCGCCGCCGCCTCGCGCGCCTCCAGCC
>NZ_VIKA01000347.1 GCF_006704265.1 Elioraea sp. Yellowstone
GCGCTCGACCAGCTCGCGCTCGCCGGGGCGAAGCTCGCGCGCGAGCCAGGCGTGGACGTCGCCGCCTCGCTCGCCCGTGCCGCCGGGGGGACGCCCTGATGCGCCCCGCCCTCGTTCTCGCGTTCGCGCTCGCCGCCTGCGGCACCGCGCGCGACCTCGACCGGCTGAAGGATCTGAACGCGGCCGGCGACCTCGCCGCGATCGCCGCCATGGCGGTGGACTGCACCGGCCCGGACGATCCCGCCTGCCTGCAGGCGCGCGAGATCAAGGCGAATGCCTGCCTCCGTCTCGGCACGGCCGCGCTTGCGCCCGGCTCCGCGCGCGCCGCCGAGGCGCCGCAGCTGTTCGACTGCGCGATCGCGAACTACCGCGCCGCGCTCGCCGCCGGCGGACAGCCCCTGCCGCCGGC
>NZ_VIKA01000035.1 GCF_006704265.1 Elioraea sp. Yellowstone
TCACCGTGCTGCTGCCCGAGGGCACGCTCTGGCGATGACCGCCGGGCACCTGCTGACCTCCTGGCTCGACCCGTCGCATCGCCGGCGCGCTCGCCGGCGGCAGGCTCGGCCGCTGGCTGACGATCGGCCTGGCGCTCGCCTCGCTCGCCGTCGGCGTGGCCACCTTCGGCGCGATCACCGGCTCCGGCGCGCTCGGCCTGCCGCCGGGCTCGATCATCGTGCTCGTGAACACCAACCTCGCGCTGCTGCTGGTGCTGGGCGCCGTGCTGGCCGTCAGGGTGGTGCGGGTCTGGGCCGAGCGGCGGCGCGGGCTTGCCGGCGCGCGGCTGCATGTGCGCCTGGTGCTGCTGTTCGGCCTGGTCGCGGTCACGCCGACCATCATCGTCACCGTCTTCTCGGCGGTGTTCTTCAATCGCGGCCTCGAGGCCTGGTTCAACGAGCGGGTGCGCACCGCGCTGGAGGAGAGCCTCTCCGCCAGCCAGGCCTATCTGCGCGAGCACGAACAGGCGCTGCGCGGCGAGGCGCTGGCCATGGCGACCGACCTCAACCGCGCCGCGCCGCTTCTGCTGACCCAGGGCCCGCTCGCCTTCCGCCTGCTGGTCGAGCGCCAGGCCGCGGTGCGCGGCCTGTCCGAGGCGGTGGTGTTCGACGGCACCTCGGGCCGGCTGGTCGCCTCGGGCGGGCTGATCACGCCGATGGCCGGCGAGGAGATGCCGGCCTGGGCGATCGCGTTCGCGCGCACGGGCGAGGTGGCGCTCCTGCCGACCGGCGAGTCGGGGCGCGTGCGGGCGTTGGTCGAGCTCGACCTGCCGGGCGACCTGTTCCTGCTGGTCGGCCGGCCGGTGGATGCGCAGGTGCTCGGCCACATGCTGCGCACCGAACAGGCGGTGGCGCAGTACCGCGAGCTCGAGCGCTCGCGGGAGGGGCTGCAGGTGACCTTCGCGCTCGTCTACGCCGTGGTCGCGCTGCTGATCCTGTTCGCTGCCGTGCTGATCGGCCTCGTCATCGCGGGCCAGCTCGCGCGTCCGATCTCGGGGCTCGTCTTCGCCGCCGAGCGCGCGCGCACGGGCGATCTCGGCGTGCGCGTGCCGGAGCGGCGCTCGAACGACGAGATCGGCGTGCTCGCGCGCGCCTTCAACCGCATGATCGGCCAGCTCGAGGCGAACCGCGCGGAGCTGATGGACGCCTATCGCCAGATCGACGAGCGGCGGCGCTTCTCGGAGAGCGTGCTCGCCGGGGTCTCGGCTGGCGTGATCGGCCTGGACGCCGAGGGGCGGATCGACCTGCCGAACCGCTCGGCGAGCGAGCTCCTGGGCATCGACCTGCTCGCCCGGCTCGGCTTCCGGCTCGGCGAGGTGGTGCCGGAATTCGCGCCGCTGCTCGATGCGGCGGCCCAGGACCCGGCGCGGCCGGTGCAGGGCGAGGTGAAGCTCGGCCCGCCCGCCAACCGCCGCACGCTGATCCTGCGGATCAGCGCCGAGGCCGCGGGCGGCGAGGTGCGCGGCTATGTCGTCACCTTCGACGATGTCACCGCGCTGGTCGCGGCGCAGCGCCAGGCCGCCTGGGCGGATGTCGCGCGCCGCATCGCTCACGAGATCAAGAATCCCCTCACGCCGATCCAGCTCTCGGCCGAGCGGCTGAGGCGCAAGTACCTCGCCGAGATCGCCTCGGATCCCGAGACGTTCCGGACCTGCACCGAGACCATCATCCGCCAGGTCGGGGATATCGGCCGCATGGTGGACGAGTTCTCGGCCTTCGCGCGCATGCCCCAGCCGGTGCTGCGGCCCGAGGATCCGGGCGAGATCATCCGCCAGGCGGTGTTCCTGCAGCGCAACGCCCATCCGGCGATCGCCTACGCGGTGGATCTGCCCGCGGATCCGCCGCGCGTCTCCTGCGACCGCCGCCTGATCGGCCAGGCGCTCACCAACCTGCTCGCCAACGCCGCCGACGCGGTCGCCGCCCGGCCCGGCGCCGGGTCGATCCGGGTCGCGCTCGAACAGGGGCAGGGCGAGATCCGCATCGTCGTCGAGGATGACGGAGTCGGGCTGCCGGCGGAGGGCCGCGAGACCCTGACCGAGCCCTACGTGACGCGGAAGACCAAGGGCACCGGGCTCGGCCTTGCGATCGTCAAGAAGATCATGGAAGACCATGCAGGCCGGCTCGTGCTCTCCGACCGGGCGGACGGCGTGCCCGGTGCCCGCGTGGTGCTGGTCCTGCCGGCCGCGGCCGCAGCGTCGCCGGCGATGAGCGAGATGCCCCGGATGGCCCATGGCGCATGACATCCTGATCGTCGACGACGAGCCCGACATCCGCATGCTGGTCACCGGCATCCTGCGCGACGAGGGCTACGAGACCCGCGAGGCCGCCGACTCCGAGCAGGCGATCGCCGCCTTCCGCGCGCGCCGGCCGAGCCTCGTCATCCTCGACGTCTGGCTGCAGGGCTCCAAGCTCGACGGGCTGCAGATCCTCGAGACCATGCATCGCGAGGAGCCGGTCGTCCCGGTGGTGATGATCTCGGGCCACGGCACGATCGAGACCGCGGTTCAGGCGATCCAGCAGGGCGCCTACGACTTCATCGAGAAGCCGTTCAAGGCCGACCGCCTGCTGCTGGTGGTGCGCCGCGCGATCGAGGCCGCGCAGCTCAAGCGCGAGAACAGCGAACTGCGCCTGCGCGCCGGCGCGGAGGCCGAGATGGTGGGCGCCTCGCAGGCGATCCGCGAGCTGCGCTCCGCGATCGAGAAGGTGGCCCCCACCGGCTCGCGCGTGCTGATCACCGGCCCGGCCGGCGCCGGCAAGGAGGTGGTGGCGCGCATGATCCACGCCCGCTCGCGCCGCAGCGAGGGGCCGTTCATGGTGCTGAACTGCGCCACGCTGAACCCGGGCAGGCTGGAGGACGAGCTGTTCGGCGTCGAGGCCGGGCCCGACCCGATGGTGCAGCCGCGCCGCGCCGGCACGCTCGAACACGCCCATGGCGGCACGCTGCTGCTCGACGAGGTCGCCGACATGCCGCTCGAGACCCAGGGCAAGATCGTGCGCGTGCTGCAGGACCAGTCCTTCGAGCGGATCGGCGGCGCGACGCGGGTGAAGGTGGATGTGCGGGTGATCGCCACCACCAACCGTGACCTCGCCGCCGAGATCGCCGCCGGCCGCTTCCGCGAGGATCTGTTCTACCGTCTCAACGTCGTGCCGCTGCGCGTGCCGGCGTTGCGCGAACGCCGCGACGACATCCCGCTGCTGGCGCGCCACTTCCTCGCCCGCTCCGCCGAGACCTCCGGCCTGCCGCTGCGCGACCTCGCCGAGGACGCGCTCGCGGTGCTGCAGGCCTATGACTGGCCGGGCAATGTGCGCCAGCTCCGCAACCTGATGGACTGGCTGCTGATCATGGCGCCGGGCGATGCCAAGGAGCCGATCCGCGCCGAGCACCTGCCGCCCGATATCGGCGCGGCAGCCCCCCCCGTGCTGCGCCCGGACCGTTCCGGCGAGATCATGGCGCTGCCGCTGCGCGAGGCGCGCGAGCTGTTCGAGAAGCAGTACCTGCTCGCCCAGCTCAACCGCTTCGGCGGCAATATCAGCCGCACCGCCAACTTCGTCGGCATGGAGCGCAGCGCGCTGCACCGCAAGCTCAAGAGCCTCGGCGTGAACGCCGAGGACCGCGTGGCCGCGAACGGCGCATGAACGTGAACGAGGCGGCGGGGGAGGGGGCCTCGGTCGGACGGGTGCGTGCAGCGCTTCGGGCGGCTGGCCACGCCGATACGATCTCGATGTTCCCGGCCGGCACGCGCACCTCGGAGGACGCCGCGCGCGCAGTCGGCTGCGCGGTCGCGCAGATCGCCAAGAGCCTGGTGTTCCGTGCCAAGGGCTCGGGCCGGCCGGTGCTCGTGATCGCCTCGGGGGCGAACCGGGTCGATCTCGCGAAGGTCGCGACCGAACTCGGCGCCCCGATCGAGCGCGCGGACGGCCGCTGGGTCCGCGAGACCACGGGCTTCGCGATCGGCGGGGTCGCCCCGGTCGGCCATGCCGTCGCGCCGGTGGTGCTGATCGACGCCGACCTGATGGCGCTCGACCGGATCTGGGCTGCGGCCGGCTCGCCCATGCACGTGTTCGAGACCACGCCCGCGGAGCTCGCACGCCTGACTGGCGGACGCGTCGTCGCGATCGCCGCGAGCTGACCCTCGAGCACTGGCGCGGCGAGCGCGACTGCGCTTCACTGCCGCCGCAGCCAGGAGCCTGACCATGTCCCGCATCGCCTATGTCAACGGCCGCTACGTCCCGCACCGCGAGGCAGCGGTGCATGTGGAGGATCGCGGCTACCAGTTCGCCGACGCGGTCTACGAGGTGGTGCACGTCCATGACGGCCGCTTCGTCGACGAGGAGCCGCATCTCGACCGCCTCGAGCGGTCCCTGCGCGAGATCCGCATCCCCATGCCGATGCCGCGCGCGGCCCTGCAACGTGTGCTGCGCGAGGTGGTGCGGCGCAACCGCATCGCCGAGGGCATCGTCTACTTCCAGATCAGCCGCGGTGTCGCACGGCGCGACCACGCCTTCCCGACCCGGCCGGTGCCGCCGGCGCTGGTCGTGACGGCGAAACGGCTGAAGCCCTTCCCGACGCGGATCGAGGGTTGGAAGGCCACGGCGATCACGCATCCCGACCAGCGCTGGGCGCGCTGCGACATCAAGACCGTGGGTCTCTTGCCGAACGTGCTTGCGCGCCAGGCGGCGGTCGAGAGGGGTGCGACCGAGGCGATCATGATCGCGCCCGACGGCACGGTGACCGAGGGTGCGTCCACGACGGTCTGGATCGTCGACGCCGAGGGGCGGCTGCGCACGCGCGATCTCGGCGGCAACATCCTGCCCGGCTGCACGCGCCAGGTGCTGATGGGTCTGATGCGCGAGGAGGGGATCGCCTTCCTCGAGGGCCCGTTCACCGAGGCGGAGCTCCGCTCCGCGCGCGAGGCGTTCATCACCTCGGCAAGCTCCTTCGTGAAGCCGATCCTGGCGATCGACGGCGTGCTGGTGGGCGACGGCACGCCCGGTCCGGTGACCCGGCGCCTGTTCGAGATCTTCGCCCGTCATGTGGGCGGGATGCGCAACGTCCCGCGCGCGGCGTGAACGCGACGCAGCCGGTCGCGCTCGTCTTCGACTGGGACAACACGCTGGTCGATGCCTGGCCGGGCATCGCCGGCGCGCTGAACGCGGCGCTCGCGGCCTTCGGCCAGCCCGCGTGGTCGCTCGCCGAGGTGCGCGGGCGCGTCCGCCGCAGCCTGCGCGACAGCTTCCCGGAGCTGTTCGGCGAGGCGTGGGAGCAGGCGCGCGACGTGTTCTACGGCGCGCTGGAGCGGAGCCATCTCCAGCACGTCACCCCCCTGCCGGGCGCGGCCGAGACGCTGCGGCAGGCGCGCGCGTGCGGCCTCGCGCTCGCGGTGGTGTCGAACAAGACCGGCCGCTATCTCCGCCGCGAGGCCGAGGCGCTGGGCTGGTCGGCGCATTTCGCGGCGCTGATCGGCGCGGGCGACGCCGAGGCCGACAAGCCCGACCCGGCGCCGATGCGCCGGGCGCTGGCGGCCCTCGGCGTCGCGCCCGGACCACAGGTCTGGTATGTCGGCGACACCGCGCTCGACATGCAGGCCGCGCGCAATGCAGGCGTGCTGCCCGTGCTGATCGGCGACGCCGCCCATGACGGCGGGCCGGAACGCGCGCTCCCGGCGCTGCACTTCGCCGGCCATGCCGACCTGCAGGCCCGTCTCGCCCGGCTTGTGTCCGACTGATCGGGTGCTATATGGCGTGCCGGGGCGTCGCGGAGACGAGTGCCGCGCCGGCATTTTCCCGGACTCAATGCGACCCGGAACGACAAGCAGAAGAAGGCTCTGGCCATGGCTGAGAAGTCGCAGAACGTGCAGGACGTGTTCCTGAACCACGTCCGCAAGAACAAGACGCCGGTGACGATCTTCCTCGTGAATGGCGTGAAGCTCCAGGGCATCATCACCTGGTTCGACAATTTCTCGGTTCTGCTGCGGCGCGACGGGCATACCCAGCTCGTCTACAAGCACGCGATCTCGACGGTCATGCCAGGCGCGCCGGTGGTGCTGTTCGACGCCGCCAAGGCCGCCGCCGAGGCGGCGGCGAAGGAGCCTGCCCCTGCGCAAGCGTCCTCGGCCGACTGAGGCGGCGCCCGCCCGACGTGCGCGCGGGGCCGGGGCGGCGGAGACGCCGCGCGACCCGGGCGCGGCCGCGGTCGTCCTGCCCTGGAGCGGCCGGTCCGGCACCGAGGACGACAGCGAGACGAGGCTGCGTCCCTTCGAGGCGCGGCTCGAGGAGGCGGTCGCGCTCGCCGCCTCGATCGGCCTTTCCGTGCGGTATCGTACCATCCTGCCGCTGCGCACGCGCCGCCCCGCAACCCTCCTGGGCGAGGGCCAGGTGGCGGAGATCGCGCAGCAGCTGACGCTGCACGGTATCGCGGTCGCGGTGGTGGATGCGCAGCTCTCGCCGGTGCAGCAGCGCAACCTCGAACGCGCCTGGGGCTGCAAGGTGATCGACCGCACCGGGCTGATCCTCGAGATCTTCGGCGCGCGCGCGCGCACGCGCGAAGGGGCGCTCCAGGTCGAGCTCGCGCATCTCGACTACCAGCGCACGCGGCTGGTGCGATCCTGGACGCATCTCGAGCGCCAGCGCGGCGGCTTCGGCTTCCTCGGCGGCCCCGGCGAGAGCCAGATCGAGCTCGACCGTCGCCTGATCGGCGAACGCATGGCGCGGATCCGGCGCGAGCTCGAGGAGGTGCGCCGCACGCGCGGCCTGCACCGCAGCGCGCGCCGGCGCGTCCCCTATCCGGTGGTGGCGCTCGTCGGCTACACCAATGCCGGCAAGTCGACGCTGTTCAACGCGCTCACCGGTGCGGGCGTGTACGCGCAGGACCAGCTCTTCGCCACGCTCGATCCGACCATGCGCGCGCTGAAGCTGCCTTCGGGCCGCACCGTGATCCTCTCCGACACGGTCGGCTTCATCAGCGACCTGCCGCATGAACTGGTCGAGGCGTTCCGGGCGACGCTCGAGGAGGTGGCGGAGGCCGACATCATCCTGCACGTGCGTGACGCGGCGCATCCAGAGAGCGCTGCGCAGCGCGCGGACGTGATCGCGGTGCTGGACGGGATGGTGCAGGGCGGCACGCTGGACGAGGCATGGCCCGAGCGCACCATCGAGGTGCTGAACAAGGCCGATCTGCTGGACGATGCCGCGCTCACGGGACTCGCCGGGCTCGGCGAGCGCGCCCTCCTCGTCTCGGCGCTCACCGGCGCGGGGCTGGATCGGCTGCGCTCGGCGCTCGATGCCAGGCTCTCCGCCGGGCTGCCGGTGCATCGCATCGCGCTCGCCCCGGCCGAGGGAGCTGCGCTCGCCTGGCTCTACGCCCATGGCGAGGTGCTGGACCGCCGCGACGGCGAGGACGCGATCCATCTCGCGGTGCGGCTCAGCCCGGAGGACCGCGCCCGGTTCGACAGCCGCCGCGCAGCCGCCGCCGGCAGGCGCGATTGACGCCGCGCCGTGCTGCTGCTGCGATGCGCCCGCCATCAGCGAGGAGTGCGTCGATGCCGTTCAAGCCGCTCGGAGACCGCGTGCTGGTCGAGCCCGCCCCTGCCGAGACCAAGACCAGGGGCGGGATCATCATCCCCGATACCGCCGGCGAGAAGCCGACACGCGGCAAGGTGATCGCCGTCGGCCCGGGCGCGCGCGCCGAGGACGGGAGGCTCATGCCGCTCGACGTGAAGAAGGGCGACATGGTGCTGTACGGCAAGTGGTCGGGCACCGAGGTCAAGATGGAGGGCAAGGACTACGTGATCCTGAAGGAGTCCGACATCCTCGGGGTGGAGGGCTGACCCCCCGCATCGGCGCGGCGCGCGCGGCCGAGGTCGCCGCGCTGATCGCCGCGGCCGCGGCGGCCGAGATCTGGCCGCGCTTCCGCAACCTCGCGGCCGGCGAGGTGCGCAC
Source organism: Elioraea sp. Yellowstone (assembly GCF_006704265.1). GTDB lineage: Bacteria > Pseudomonadota > Alphaproteobacteria > Acetobacterales > Acetobacteraceae > Elioraea. The sequence goes on from NZ_VIKA01000035.1 coordinate 7,978, forward strand.
CAAGACCGGTCCGCACGACGTGGTGACGGCCGCCGACGAGGCGGCCGAGCGTGCGATCGGCACGGCGCTCGCGCGCATGTTTCCGGGCGTGCCTGTGGTCGGCGAGGAGGCGGCCGCGGCCGATCCTGCACTGCTCGCGCGCGTCGGTGCGGCCGAGACGGTGTTCGTCTGCGATCCGGTGGACGGCACGGCCAACTTCGCCGCCGGCATGCCGCTGTTCGGCTCGATGCTGGCGCTGATCCGGCACGGCGAGCCGGTGGCGGCGTGGATCCACGATCCGGTGCTCAAGGACACGGCGATCGCGCTGCGCGGGGAGGGGGCCTGGGTGGAGGGCGCGGACGGATCGCGCCATGACCTGCGCGTGGCCGATCCGGTGCCGGTCGCGCGCATGGTCGGTGCGATCAGCCATCGCTACCTGCCGCCGGAGCTCGCCGCGCGCGTGCGTCCGCGCCTCGGCGCGCTCGGCGCCGGCTGGGAGCTCCGCTGCGCGGCGCACGAGTGGCGGCTCGGCGCGTCGGGCCGGCTGCACGCGCTGTTCTACTGGCGGCTCTATCCCTGGGACCATGCGCCCGGCGTGCTGCTGCACGCCGAGGCCGGCGGGTATGCGCGCCGTCTCGACGGGCAGCCCTACCACGCGGGCGTCCATGCGGGCGGGCTGCTCGCAGCCCCCGACCGCGCCGGCTGGGAGGCGCTGAGGGAGGCATTGTTCGGGGAGGGGGGCGGCCAGGGGTGACGGAGATCCGGATGGCGACGCCGACCCCGCCCGACCCGGACTACCGGGCGCGCGTGCGCGCGAGCTTCGCGCGCCAGCCCTTCATGACCCTGCTCGGCGCCTCGATCACCGCGCTCGGCCCAGGCACCTGCGAGATCATGCTGCCCTACCGGCGCGAGCTTACCCAGCAGCATGGATTCCTCCATGCCGGCGTGGTGGCCACACTGGCCGACAATGCCTGCGGCTACGCCGCCTTCACCCTGATGCCCGCGGACTCCTCGGTGCTGACGGTCGAGTTCAAGCTGAACCTGATGGCGCCGGCCGAGGGCGAGGCGCTGATCGCGCGCGGGCGCGTCCGCAAGGCCGGGCGCACGCTCACCGTGGTCGAGGCGGAGGTCTCCGCGCGACGTGATGGCGCGGAGCCCGTCGTCGCCGTCATGCTGGCGACCATCATGGGGCTGCACGGCCGCAGCGACGGGCCGAAGGAGGGGCGCGCATGAGGCGGCGTCGAGATGCGCCGCGCGCTGCCGGGCCGTACCATCACCTACCTGTTCACGGGCCGGGTGCCGCTCGGCCCGTCGCCTGTTCGGCGTCCAGTCCTGGGTCGCGCTGCGGCGCGAGACGGGGGAGCGCGCGCTCTACGTGCTGACCGGCGCGGCCGGGATCGCGGGCGCGCGCCACCCCGCCGTCCAGTTGCCGGTGTTCCGCACCGGCGACGCGATCCACCTCGCCGCCCGGAAGGCCGGCCGCTTCGCGCCCGTGCCGGACGAGAGGGGGGTCATCCCGGTGCCGGAGTGACGCGGGGCGGATCACGTCCGCGCATCCGCCGATGTTCCGGCCTGGTCGGAATCCGCGCAGCAAGGCCGAGCTGTGTGATCCGGCTCACACCGCGCCGCGTCAGCGCGTCGTCAACTCCGCCTCATGGAACAGATCGAGACCGGCGAACTCGCGTGGCGGCTTGCGATCGAGCAACGGTCCGGCATCGAGACGGCGGTGCTGGAGGGAACCGAGGTCTCCGGCGCACGACTGCGCATCATGGTGATGCCGCCCGGGGGGGAATCCGTGCTGCTCGAGGTCGAGGGCCTCGCCTGGCCGCTGGGCGAGGGGCAGAACCATGCGGTGGCCCTGCGCCTGCCGTCGGGGGCACGCTGGCCTGCGCATCTGCGGTTCGTCGGGGCGGAGACGATGCAGGTCACGGTGCCGCTGCACGGACAGCGGCTGCTGGCGGGGCTGCGTGCGGCGCGCTGGGTGCGGATCGAGCATCACGAGCACCTGCTGATGCTGACCCTGCCGCCGCGCAGCGCGGTGGACGCCTTGCAGGCCCTCGCGACCGGGTATCGGCCCGGCGGAGCGGCAGCGTCCCCGGTCGCGGCCTGCCCGGGCTGAACGGAGAGCGCGGGTCAGCGCGGCTCGGCCTGCTTGGCGCCGGTCCAGAGCGCCTCCATCTCCGCGAGCGTTGCATCGGCGGGTGATTTTCCTTCATGCGCAAGGGCTTGTTCGATGGCACGAAAGCGCCGTTCGAACTTCGCGTTGGCCTGGCGCAGGCAGGTCTCGGGGTCGAGGTCGAGCTTGCGCGCGAGATTCGCCAGCACGAACAGCATGTCGCCGAGCTCGTCCGCCAGTCGGTCGGAGGAGGCCCCGGCAGCGATCTCGTCCTGAAGCTCCTTCGTCTCCTCGGCGAGCTTGGCCAGCACGGCCTGCGGGTCCGGCCAGTCGAAGCCGACGCGGGCGGCGCGGCGGGTCAGCTTCAGCGCGCGGGTGAGTGCGGGCAGCGCGACCGGCACGCCGTCGAGCACGCCGGTCTCGGCGCGCGCGGCGCGTTCCTCGGCCTTCTGCGCCTCCCAGGCCCGGCTCTGGGCCTCGGCGTCCTCGCGGCTCTCGGTGCCGAAGACGTGCGGGTGGCGACGCACCATCTTGTCGGCGATCGCGCTGGCGATGGCCGTGAAGTCGAAGCGCCCGTCCTCGGCACCCATCTGCGCATAGTAGACGACCTGGAACAGGAGATCGCCGAGCTCGTCCTTGAGCGCGTCCCAGTCGCGGCGCGCGATCGCATCGGCGACCTCGTAGGCCTCCTCGATCGTGTAGGGCGCGATGGTGTCGAAGCTCTGCTCCCGGTCCCACGGGCAGCCGCGCACGGGGTCGCGCAGCGCCGCCATGACCGCGATCAGGCGCCGGATCGCCGCGCCGGGATCGGCGGCGGGCGGGGGGCACGGGTTCGGGTCGCGCATCAGAAAATCCGGTAAACTTGATTATGGAAAATCATGCCAGCGCCACCGGATGGTCGGCCAGCTCTAGCACCATGCCGTCATGTGCCGGCGCCACGCCCTGCGGCAGCCTGGCCGCGAGCGCGCGGTAGTCCAGCCGCTCGCTCATGTGCGTCAGCACGGCCCGGCGCGGCCGGAGACGCGCGATCCACTCCAGCACCAGCGGCAGATGCGCATGTGTCGGGTGGGGCGTCTCCTGGAAGCAGCCGACGAGCCAGGTGTCGATGCCGGCGAGCGCGGCGAAGGCCGTTTCGTCCAGCCGCACCGCGTCGGTCGAGTATGCGAAGGCGCCGAAGCGCAGGCCGAGGCTCGGCATGAAGCCGTGGTCCTGGGCGATCGGCAGGACGGTCACGCCGGCGGCGTCGAACGCGGTGCCCGCGACGATCTCCCTGGGCTCCAGCACGGGGCGGTAGAAGCCGTGCCCGTCGAGCGGCCGGAAGGCATAACCGAAACGCTGCCGCAGTTCCTCGAGCGTGGGCCGGTCGGCATAGAGCGGGATCGGCTGCCGCATCAGCCGGTTGACGTAGCGCAGATCGTCGAGCCCGTTCACGTGGTCGGCATGCGCGTGGGTGACGATCACCGCGTCGATCCGCCGCGCCCCTGCGGCGAGCAGTTGGGCGCGCAGGTCGGGGCTGGCATCGACCAGGATCGTCGCATCCCCGACCTCGACCAGGATCGAGCCGCGCAGGCGCCGGTTGCGCGGCTCGGCCGGGTCGCAGGCGCCCCAGAGCCCGCCGATCAGCGGCACCCCGCCCGACCCGCCGCAGCCGAGCACGGTGACGCGCATCAGGCGACCGCCGCCGGCAGGCGGAGCCGCGTGAACAGCCGGGCCGCATTGGCGGTGGTGAGCTCGGCGAGCGCGGCTTCGCCCATGCCGCGCACGGCGGCCAGCATGGCGGCCGTGTGCACCACCATCGCCGGCTCGCAGCGCTTCCCGCGATGGGGCTCGGGCGCGAGGAACGGGGCGTCGGTCTCGACCAGCAGCCGATCCGCCGGCAGGTCGCGCGCGAGCGCCCGCAGCTCCTCCGACCGCTTGAAGGTCAGGATCCCGGAGAAGCTCACCGCGCCGCCGAGCGCCACCCCGGTCTCGGCGAGCGCGCGGCCGGAGGAGAAGCAGTGCAGCACGAACGGGAAGGCCCCGCCCCGCGCGTGCTCGTCAGCCAGGATCGCGGCGATGTCGGCGTCGGCATCGCGCGCGTGGATCACCAGCGGCAGGCCGGTGATCCGCGCCGCGCGGATCTGGCGGCGGAACACCTCGGCGGCGACCTCGCGCGGGGCGCGGTCGTAGTGGTAGTCGAGCCCCGCCTCGCCGATCCCCACCACCTTGGGATGATCGGCGAGCGCCACGATCTCCTCGACCGCGGGAACCGCCGCCTCGGCCGCCTGGTGCGGATGGATGCCGACCGTGCACCAGACATCCGCGAAGCGCTCGGCGATGCGCTTCACCGTCGTGGCCTGGGCCAAGCGGGTGCCGATCGTGATCAGCGAACGCACGCCGGCCTCGGCCGCGCGCGCGACGACGCCCGGGATCTCCTCGTCGCGCCAGTGGTCGAGATGGCAGTGGGTGTCGATCAGCATCATGCCCCCTGCCCCTCCCGGTCCTCCACCTTGCGGAACAGCGGCTCCGGTGCGGGAAGGTCGTGGCCGCCCGGCAGCGGACGGGCGAGGGCGGCGAAGTCGCGATCGCGCGGATCGACGCCGAGCTGGTCGAGCAGGCGGGCCATCGTGCGCGGCATCACCGGCTGCAGCAGCACCGCGAGATGGCGCAGCGTCTCGGCGAGGGTCCAGAGCACGGTACCCATGCGCACCGGATCGTCCTTGCGCAGCTTCCACGGCGCCTGCCGGTCGATGTAGCCGTTCGCCTCGCGCACCACCTGCCAGGCGTGCTCGAGCGCGGCGTGGAACGCCTGCCGGCGCATCTCGGCCCGCATCAGCGGCAGGAGGCCCTTCGCCTGCGCCAGCAGCGCCTCGTCATCGCCGCTCAGCACATCCGGACTCGGCAGCCGGCCGCCGAGGTTGCGCGCGACGAAGCCGAGCGTGCGCTGGGCGAGATTGCCGAACTCGTTGGCGAGATCGACGTTCAGCCGCCGGATCATCGCCCGGCGCGAGAAGTCGCCGTCCGCGCCGAACGGGATCTCGCGCAGGAGGAAGAAGCGGAACGGGTCGAGCCCGAACTCGGCGATCACCGCATGCGGATCGACCACGTTGCCGAGCGACTTCGACATCTTCTGCCCCTCGACCGTCCACCAGCCATGGGCGAACACGCGCCGGGGCGGAGGCAGGCCCGCCGACATCAGGAAGGCCGGCCAGTAGACGGCATGGAAGCGCAGGATGTCCTTGCCGACCATGTGCAGGTCGGCCGGCCAGAACGTCCAGCGCGGATGCGTCTGGTCCGGGAAGCCGACGGCGGTGAGGTAGTTCGTCAGCGCGTCGAGCCAGACATACATCACGTGGCCGTCCGAGCCCGGCACCGGCACGCCCCAGGTGAAGGAGGTGCGACTGACCGAGAGGTCCTCGAGCCCGGACCTGACGAACGAGATCACCTCGTTCCTGCGGCTCTCGGGCGCGATGAAGTCGGGGTTCGCGGCATAGAAGTCGAGCAGCCGGCCCTGCCAGGCGGAGAGGCGGAAGAACCACGAGGGCTCCTTGACCCACTCCACCGGCGCGCCGGAGGGCGCGATGCGCGTGCCGTCGGGCAGCAATGTCGTTTCGCTTTCGCGATAGAACGCCTCGTCGCGCACCGCATACCAGCCGCCGTAGTCGCCGAGATAGAGATCGCCCGCCGCGTGGATGCGCCGCCAGAGCGCCTCGCAGGCGCGGTAGTGGCGCGGTTCGGTGGTGCGGATGAAGTCGTCGTGCGAGATGTCCATCGCCGCGGCGAGCGCACGGAAGTTCTCCGAGACCTTGTCGGTGAAGGGCTTGGGCGCGAGCCCCGCGGCCTGCGCCGCCTTGTCCACCTTCTGGCCGTGCTCGTCGGTGCCCGTGAGGAAGAACACCTCGTGGCCGTCGAGCCGCATGAAGCGGGCGAGGACGTCGCAGGCGAGCGTGGTGTAGGCGTGCCCGATATGCGGCACGTCGTTCACGTAGTAGATCGGCGTGGTGACGTAGGTGCGGGCGGCGTCGGCCATCGGTCCGGGCTCAGGGGATGTCGGGAACCGCGCCGGGCCGGAGCGCCGAGAGGGCGGAAAGCACGGCCTGCTTGCGGTCGAGCGTCAGCCCGGCGGTCATGCGCGCGAGCCGGCCGAGGTTCTCCCACACCGCTCCCCATTCTTCAAGCGGACGCAGCGCGGCGATCCGGTCGGCACCGCCCGTGGCGGCGGCACGCGCGCGCGCGGCCACCGCATCGCGCAGCAGCTCCATGAACAGCGCGAACTCCTCCTCCGCGCCGGGTCGGCCGAGGCTGTCGGCGAGCGCGTGCGCGGCGACCGGATCGACCTCCGGCAGCCGGTCGATCACCTCCTGGAGCGCCCGCTTGAGCGCCGAGGCCCCCTCCCCCGCCAGCGTCAGCGCCCGGCCGACCGAGCCGCGCGCGATCGCCGCCGCCGCCCGCCGTTCGGCCGGCGGGACGTCGGGCGCCAGCGTGTCGAGCAGGGCCGCCACCTCGCCTTCGGCGAGCGGGCGCAGCGTCAACCGCCGGCAGCGGCTGCGGATGGTCGGCAGGAGCCGCCCCGGCGCGTGCGCCACCAGCAGCAGAAGCGCGCGCGGCGGCGGCTCCTCGAGGATCTTCAGGAGCGCGTTGGCCGCCTCGCGGTTGAGGTCATCGGCCGGATCGACGATCGCGACGCGCCAGTCCGACTCCGCCGGCGTGAGGCGCAGGAAGGAGGCGAGCGTGCGCACGTCGTCGACCACGATCTCGGTGCGCATCCGGCCCGTCTTCGCGTTCTCGTTCCGCTCCAACACGGCGAGGTCGGGATGGCTGCCGATCGCGACCTTGCGGAAGGCGGGATGCGACGGCGGCAGCGCGAGCGAGGCGTCGGTCCCGGGGCCGCCCGCGAGCACCCAGCGGGCGATGCGGAAGGCAAGCGTCGCCTTGCCGATCCCCGCCGGCCCGCCGATCAGCCAGGCATGGTGCAGCCGCCCGCCCCGCCACGCGGCGTGGAAGGCGGCAAGCGCCGCGTCATGGCCGACCAGCCGCTCGGCATGGCGCGGCCCGGGCTCGATGGGCTCGGCGGGCGGTGGCGCCTTGGCCATTCACGCCGCGTCCTCGAGGTCGAGCCGCAGCCGCCCGCTCACCGCCGCGGCGATCGCCGCCCAGACGGCATCGGGCGGGCGCGCGGCGTCGATCACCACGCAGCGGCCCGGCTCCTCGCGCGCGATCGTGAGGAAGCCCTCGCGCACGCGGGCATGAAAGGCGGCGTCGAACCGCTCGTAGCGGTTGGTCGCGCGGCGCCCGGCGGCCCGCGCGAGACCGGTCTCGACCGGCAGGTCGAGGATCAGCGTCAGATCGGGTGCAAAGCGGCCGAGCGATGCCGCATGGATCGTCCGGATCGTCTCCCGGGCAACCCCCTGGCCGAAGCCCTGGTAGGCCATGGTGCTGTCGGCGAAGCGGTCGCTCAGCACGGCCGCGCCGCGCTCGAGCGCCGGCCGCACCAGCCGCGCGACGTGCTGGGCACGCGCGGCGTAGTGCAGCAGCGTCTCGGCGACTGGGTCCCAGCGCCCGGGCGCGCCGCCGACGAGGAGGGCGCGCACCGCCTCGGCCTCCTCCGTGCCGCCGGGCTCGCGCGTCGCCACCACCTCGCGCCCCGTCCGCCGCAGCGCCGCGGCCAGCCGCGCGAGCTGGGTCGACTTTCCCGTCCCCTCGCCCCCCTCGATCGTGATGAAGACCCCGCGCGTCATGGCGGGAGACTAGCCTGCCCTCAGGACCCCAGCACCAGCGTCCGCACGCCGCCGAGGATGCGCGGCAGGAAGCCCAGCATCGGCACGTCCATGCCCGCATAGAGCGGGACCGACATCGCCGGCACGCCCTGGCCCGACATCTCCAGCCGGCCGAGCTCGGTCCCGCGCATGACCGGCGCCTTCACCGGCGCGACATAGCGCACCACGATCTGCGCGCTCCGCCGCCACTGCCGCGGCACGGTCACCACGAGGTCGCGGCCCGCGACCAGCGGCACGGTCGGCCGCGCGCCGAGATGCACCGGCACCTCCTCCACGGTCTCCGCAGCCCCGAACAGGCGCACGTTCTCGAACTCGGCGAAGGCCCAACGCATCAGCCGTTCGGCCTCCTCCGCGCGCGCGCGCATCGAGGGCAGTCCGTTCACCACCAGGATCACGCGCCGGCCGTTCTGCACCGCCGAGGCGGTGAGCCCGAAGCCGCTCTCCTCGGTGTGGCCGGTCTTCAGCCCGTCCGCGCCGACATTGCGGTAGAGCAGCGGATTGCGGTTCTCCTGGGTGATGTTGTTGTATCGGAATGACTTCTCCGCGTAGTAGCGGTAGTGGTCGGGGAAGTCGTGGATCAGCCGCGCCGCGAGCAGCGCGAGGTCGCGGGCCGTCATGCGATGCTCGGGATGGGGCCAGCCGGTCGAGTTGCGGAAGGTGCTGCCGGTCAGCCCGATCGCGCGGCCGCGCTCGTTCAGGAGTTCCGCGAACTGCTCCTCGCTGCCGCTGATCGCCTCGGCCAGCACGATGCAGGCATCGTTGCCCGACTGCACGATCACGCCGCGCAGCAGGTCCTCCACCTTCACCGTGGTGTTCACCTCGACGAACATCTTCGACCCGCCCATGCGCCAGGCGCGCTCGCTCACCGGCAGTTCCTGGTCGAGCCGGAGCCGGCCCGCGCGCAGGAGCTCGAACACCACATAGGCGGTCATCAGCTTGCTCATCGAGGCGGGCGGCATCGCCACATCCGCCTCCTTCTCGAGCAGCACAGCGCCGGTGGCGTAGTCGACGATCAGGGCATGGCGCGCCAGCGTGTCGATCGGCCCGAGCGGCGTGGTCGCAGGGGTGGAGGGTGGCGGGGCGGGACGCTCGCGCGCCGGCTGGCGCTGGGGGCTGCGCTGCGCCGCGGCCGGCAGCGCCAGGAGCGCGCCGGCACTGCCGAGGAGCAGGCGCCGCGTGGTCGCAGTCCGATCCATCCCCCCTCCTTCCCGCGCCGCTCAGCCTGCCACCAGGTCGGACAGCAGCCCGACCGCGAGCACGTAGTAGATGCTGTTGTTGTAGCGCCGGATCGCCTGCGCGTTGCGATGGATCGCGAAGGCCTGGCCATCCGCGCCGTCGGGTGCGGCGATCGCGGTCGGGATCTGCGACTCGCCGAGCGGCCTGCCGTCCGCCCGCCGCACCCCCATCGCGCCCCAGGCCGCCATCGGCCGCATCGTGCGCCCATCCGCAAGCCCGATATCGAAGCCCGGCGGCAGCCGCACCTCAGCGCCCCAGGGTTCTCCCGGCCGCCAGTTCGCGCGGGCGAGGTAGTTGCCGATCGAGCCCAGCGCATCCGCCCGACTGTCCCAGATGTCGCGCCTGCCGTCGCCGTCGAAGTCGACCGCGTAGGCGAGGAAGGAACCCGGCATGAACTGCGGCTGGCCCATCGCGCCGGCCCAGGAGCCGGTCATGCGTGAGAGCGCGATGTGGCCCTGGTCGAGGATGCGCAGCGCATTCAGGAGCTCGCCCCGGAAGAACGCCGCCCGCCGTCCGTCATGTGCCAGCGTGGCGAGCGCCTGGATCACCGGGAACCCGCCGGTGGTGGTGCCGTAGTTGGTCTCGACGCCCCAGATCGCGGTGACCGCGCGCGCGGAGACGCCGAAGCGCTCCTCCACCGCGGCGAGCAGGGCGCGGTTCTCGGCGAAGGCGGCCCGGCCGTTGCCGATGCGGGGCTCGGCGACCACGCGGTCCCGGTACTGCGCCCAGGTCAGCCGGGTCTCGGGCTGGCGCCGGTCGAGCTCGATGACGCGCGGGATCGGCGCGATCCCGCTCAGCGCGCGCTGCACCGTCGCCGCGCTGATGCCCTGGCGCCGGGCTTCCGCACGCAGTTCCACAAGCCAGGTCTCGAAGGGTACTGCGGCCCGGGCCGGCCATGCCGCCGCGGCAGCGGCCGCGCCCAGGAGGAGACGTCGGGTCGGTCGAGTCGTGTGCACGCACCCTCTCTGCCACCGCTGCGCGACCGGCTCAACGATCCCGAGCCCGGGCCCACGTGCCACGTGCCCGCGGCCGCGTCCTGGCAGCCCTGGTGATCCGCAGGGGACCCCCCTAGACTGCCGGCCCAATGCCACGATGCGGATGGGGAGGAACGCCATGGCCGCAGTGACGACGACGCTCTCCGCCTGGGTCGCCGGCACGACAGCGTCTGCCCTGCCGGAGGCCGTGCTGCGGCGCGCGGCGGCGCTCACGCTCGACTTGGTCGGCAACATGATCCGTGCCCGCCACGACGCGGAGAGCACGCCCGCGCTGATCGCCGCCGTGCGCGCGCTCGGCCTCTGCGGCGGCGACGCGACCGTGTTCGGCGATGCGATGCGCTACACCCCGGCCGGGGCGGCGCTGCTGAACGGCGCGCTCGCCCACAGCCTCGACTTCGACGACACCCACGCCGCCGGCAGCCTGCATCCCGGCGCGCCGGTGATCCCGGCCGCGCTCGCCGCCGCCGAGATCACGGGCGCCTCGGGTGCCGACACGCTCGCCGCGATCGTCGCCGGCTACGAGGTGACGTGCCGGATCGCCCTCGCCCTGCCTGCCGGCGACCACTACGACCGCGGCTTCCACCCGACCGCGACCTGCGGCGCCTTCGGCGCGGCCGCCGCTGCCGGCCGCGTGTTCGGGCTCGACGCGGGCACGATCGCCGACGCCTTCGGCATCGCGCTGAGCCAGGCCGCCGGCAGCCTGCAGTTCCTCGCCAACGGCGCCTGGACCAAGCGGTTCCAGGTCGGCTGGTCGGCGATGTCGGGCCTCGCCGCGGCGATGCTCGCGCGCGAGGGGTTCCGCGGCGCGGCCGAGGCGATCGAGGGGCGGCACGGCTTCCTGCGCGCCTATGCCCCCTCGCCCGCCCCCGCGCGCGTGCTCGACCGGCTCGGCGAGGTGTTCGAGACCATGAACACCGCCGTGAAGCCCTATCCCTCCTGCCGCTACGGCCACGCCGCGATCGATGCGGCGATCGCGCTCCGGGCCGAACATGGGCTGACGCCCGAGACGATCGAGGCGGTCACGGTCGGGCTGCCGGCGAAAGGGATGCTGCTGATCGGCGCGCCGCACGAGAAGAAGGTGGAGCCGAAGAACGTGGTGGACGGGCAGTTCAGCGGGCCCTTCGTGGTCGCCGTCGCGCTCGCCACCGGGCAGATGGGCTGGGACAGCTACCGGCTGCTCGACGATCCGGCCGTGCGCGCGCTCGCGCGCAAGGTGCGCTGCGTCCAGGACCCCGAGATCGAGGCCGAGTTCCCCGCCAACATGGCGGGCAAGGTGACGGTGCGGACCAGGGCGGGCGAGGTCGCGCGCAAGGTCGTGGTGCCGAAGGGCGAGCCGGACAACTTCCTGACCGACCAGGAGCTTGCCGCGAAGTTCCACGGCCTGGTCGACCGCGTGATGGGGGCGGAGCGGGCCGCGGCGCTCGCCGCCGCCGTGCTCGGGCTCGCCTCCGCCCCGGACATCGCCGGGCTGATGCGGCTCGCCGCCCCGGTGCCGGCGATGCGGCTCGCGGGCGAGTAGCGCAGCGCCCCGCACGCGCTCCCCGGCCGCGCGGGGGCGGATCCCCGGCGGCCGGGGATCAGAGCCCCCTGCCCATCAGGGCGTCGGGCAGCCAGGTGGCGAGCTCCGGCACGAGGCAGAGCAGCACCATGAAGCCGATCATCAGCAGGACGAAGGGCAGCGAGCCCCAGAGGATCTCCGCCAGCGGCACCTGCGGCGCCACGCCGCGCAGCACGTAGAGGTTGAGCCCCACGGGCGGCGTGATCAGCCCGATCTCCAGGTTGATCGTGAGCAGGATGCCGAACCAGATCAGGTCGAACCCGTTCGCCTCCAGCACCGGCTGCAGGATCGGCATCAGCATCAGGATGATCGCCACCGGCGGCAGGAAGCAGCCGGCGAACAGCAGCAGCACCTGGATCGCCGCCAGCAGCACCCAGCGGTTCATCGCCATCGACACGAGCGCATCCGCGACCGTCTGGCTGACGTAGAGCAGGCTCATCATGTAGCTGAACAGCGCGGCCGCGCCGATGATCATCATGATCATCGTGCTCTCGCGCACGGTGTCGCGATAGATCGCCCAGAGGTCGCGCGGCTTCCAGGCACGATAGATCAGCAGCACCAGCATCAGCGCGAGGAACGCCGCGATCGCCGCGACCTCCGACGGGGTTGCGAGGCCGCCATACATGAACACCGCCACCGCGGCGATGATCAGCAGGAAGGGCAGGACGCGCACGAGCCCGTCCATCTTCTGCGCGAGCGTGTAGCGCTCCTCGGGCTGCGCCCTCGCGCGCAGGTCGCGGATCGAGGCCGCCCAGGCATAGAGCGCGAACAGCGTCGTCAGCAGCACGCCCGGCACGACGCCGGCGAGGAACAGCCGCCCGATCGAGGTCTCGGTGGCGATGCCGTAGAGGATCAGCGTCACCGAGGGTGGAATGAGGATGCCGAGCGTGCCGCCCGCGCAGATCGCCCCGGTCGCAAGCCGCGGCGAGACGCCGCGCTTGATCATCTCGGGCACGCCGATCTTGCCGATCGCCGCGGCGGTCGCCGGCGAGGAGCCGCAGATCGCCGAGAACAGGCCGCAGGCGTAGATGTTGGCGATCACGAGCCCGCCCGGCAGCCGGGCGAGCCAGCGGTGCAGGCTCTCGAAGATGTCGGCCCCGGCCCGGCTCACACCGACCGAGGCGCCAAGCAGGATGAACAGCGGGATGGTGAGCAGCGCGAAGGAGGAGAGCTCGCCCATCATGGTGATCGCAAGCGTGGCGAGCGCCCCCTCGCCGCCGAACAGGGCGAGGAAGACGATCGAGACGAGCGCCAGCCCCCAGGCGATCGGCAGGCCCGAGAACAGCACGGCGAGGGTCGCGACGAGGATCAGCGCACCGATCTGCAGCTCGCTCACGCGCCTTCCTCCGCGGCGATCAGGCGCCAGACCTCGGCGCAGTACTGCAGCGCGGTCAGCACCAGCCCCACCGGCATGGTGAGGTAGAGCGGCCAGCGCTGCGGCTTCCACATGCTCTCCGAGGTCTCGCCCGTGACCCAGGCCTCGTGGAACAGGTTCCAGCCGTGCCAGGCGAGGTAGAGGCAGACGCCGCAGCCGATCGCCGCGAGCGCCAGCGAGACGCGACGGCGGTGGCGCGCGGACAGCACCACGTCGAGCAGGTCGACATTCACGTGGCCGCGCGTCTTCAGCGTGTAGGGCGAGGCGAGGAAGATCGCCGCCACCATCAGATAGACCGCGAACTCGATCTCCCAGAAGGCGGAGGCGCCGAAGGCCCGGTTCACCACCATGTAGGAGACGACGAGCACGGCGATGGTCAGCATCACCGCGGCGGCGAGCGCGCCGGCGACGGCGAGTGCGTCGATCGCGCGCACCCAGAGGGGCGCCTGGGGCGGTATCGGCGCGTCCGGCGCCTGGTGCGGGACGGGACTCATCGGGGGGCTGGAGGGCAAGGGCGCCGGGCGCGCCGGCGCCCCTCGGGGATCGGAGCTGTGCCGATCAGGCCAGCGACTGCGTCAACAGGTCGAGCAGCTCCCTGCCGTGCCTGGTCGAGCGTGCGAACTCCGCCCAGGCGGTCCGCTTCGCCAGCTCCACCCAGGCGGCGTACTCGGCATCCGTCAGGCCGCGCACCTCGTTGTTGGCCTTGCGGAACGCCTCGGCCGCATTGGCCGCGGCCTCCTCCTGCTCGCGGGCGAACCAGGCGTCGGCGACATCCGCCGCCTCGTCGAAGGCCTGCCGCTGCGCGGGTGTCAGGCGGTTCCAGGCCTGGGTGGAGATCACGAGCGGCTGGAGCAGCATCCAGAGCGTGTTCGGCCCGCCGATCGTGGCGTACTTGGTCTGCTCGTAGATGCGCATCGAGACGAAGGTCTCGGCCGAGGTGAGGGTCGCGTTCAGCACCCCCGACTGCATCGCCGGATAGATCTCGGTCGACGGCATCGACACCACCGACGCGCCCGCCTCCTTCAGCATCAGCTCGAAGGTGGGGTCGGCCGCGCGCATCTTCAGGCCCTGCACCGTCTCCGGCCCGCCGATCGGGCGGTCCCGGCTGGCGAAGCCGCCGGGCGTCCACCACCACGTCACGATGCGGATGCCGCCCTCCATGGCGATCTCCTGGAAGCGCCTGTGGAAGGCGCTGCCCTTGATCCGCATCGCCTGCTCGACCGACTTGATCGTCCCGGGCATGATGCCGATCGAGAACTCGGGCACCTTGCCCACGCCGTAGGTGATCGGGAACACCGCCATCTCGAGGCTGCCGGCGAGCATCGCGTCGTACTGCGCGACCGGGTTCGAGATCAGCGACCGGTTCGGGTAGATGCGGAAGCGCAGCTCCGGGGCACGCTTGCGCACCTCCTCGGCGAACAGCCGGGCCCCGCGGTCGCGCGCGTCCGTCTGCTGGCGCCACTGGTGGCTGACGCGGATCTCGGCGAGCGCCTGGGCCCGCCCGTCCCGCGGCAGTCCGGCGAGCGCGGCGGCGCCGGTTGCGAGCACGGCATGGCGACGGGAAATGCGCATTGTCTCTGTCCCTCCCTTATCCGGGCGCCGCCGGGCGCCCTCCGCCCAGCAATGCGGCAGGCCCTGCGAAAAGGCAACTGCCGGCGCGTTGACCGCCCTGCCGCCCCGCCCTATGCCAGCGCCGAGACAGAACCGGGAGGTCACCGCCATGTCCGTCACCCGCCGTACGCTGCTCGGCTCGGCCGCGCTGCTTGCCACCCCCGCGATCGCGCGCGCCCAGGGTGCTACCATGCGCCTCAGCCACCAGTACCCGCCGGCGCACCACATCGCCAAGGTGCTCGCCGCCTTCGCCGAGGAGGTGAACGCCAGGAACGCGGGCGTCACCGTGCAGGTCTATCCGGCCGAGCAGCTCGCCAAGGTGGCGGAGAACTTCCCCGGCGTGGCGCGCGGCGCCTTCGAGGCGGCGGTCGCGACCAACTTCACCTGGGGCAACACCATCCCCGAGATGAGCGCGCCGACCATCCCGTTCCTGTTCACCGAGCTGGCCCGCATCCGCAAGTTCCCGGGCAGCGAGGCGGCGCAGTTCCTCGATGCCGCCTCGCTCCGCCGCGGCGTGAAGAGCGTGGCCTGGCTGTTCACCACGCGCAGCTCGATCTTCACCTCGGGCAAGAAGCCGATCATCCAGCTCGCCGACTTCCAGGGGCTGAAGATCCGCGGCCTCAACCCGCTGATCGACAACGCGCTGCGCGCCGCCGGCGCCGCCCCCGCCGCGACGCCGGCGCCGGAGGTGGTGGGGGCCCTGCAGTCGGGCGTCCTGGATGCCGGGCTGACCGACGTCTCGGCCGCCGTCAGCCGCCGCTTCTACGAGGTGCAGAAGTTCGGCACGGTCTCGCCCTTCTTCTGCGTCTACACCCAGGTCTACGTGAACCCGCGCTTCTGGGACGGGCTGCCGTCGGGGGCGCGGGCGGTCCTCGAGGCCGCGCTGCGCAAGGCCGAGACGGACGCGGTCGAGGTGACCGAGCGGACCGCCGCGGCCGCGGTCGGCGAGCTGCGCGCCAAAGGCATGACGATCCACGAGCAGACCCCCGCCGAGGCCGAGGCGTGGCGCGCGGTGATGCAGCAGCCGGTGATCGACGCGTTCCTGCGCGCCGCCCCCGAGGGCGGGCCGCGCATCCTCGAGCTGCTGCGCGGCCTGACGGCCTGACCGGATGCAGGACCCGCGCGGCGCGGTCCCGCGCACCGCGCGTCTCCTGGAGGCGGCGGTGGCGCTGCTCTGCCGCCTCGGCGGGCTGCTCGGCGCGATCACCGGGCTGGTCTGCTTCGCGCTGGTCTGCGTCTCGGTGGGCTGGCGCTACTTCCTCGGCCAGCCCCAGCCCTGGATCGACCACGTCGCGGCCTGGCTGGTGGTGGGACTGGTCATGTTCGCCGCCGGCGAGACGCAGCGGCGCGAGGAGCATATCGGCGTCGAGGTTCTGACCGCGCGGCTGCCGCGTGCGGGGCGGCGGGCGGCGCGCATCCTCGGCGCCGCCTCGGTCGCGCTCACCGCCGCCATCCTGCTGGTCGAAGGCATCGCCACGGTGTCGTTCTCGCGCATGATCGGCATCGCCACGAATGTCGAGGGCGTGCCGCTCTGGTGGGTGCACACGCTGATCCCGCTCGGAGCTGCGCTGCTGCTCGCCGCCGCGCTCGCGCAGGTGGTCGTGCTCGCCTGCGGGCTCGAGCCGCGCGGGCCGGAGCGGAAGGCGCATCACGGCGTGCCGGGCGGCCGCGCGGAATGACCTTCTTCCTCACCCTCGCCGGGCTGCTGGTGCTGCTCTACCTCGGCGTGCCGATGTTCGCGGCGATGTTCCTGCTCTCGCTCGGCGTGCTCTGGGCGACCGAGGGGGCGGTGACGCTGCTCGGCGAGCTCGTGTTCGGCAAGCTGGACTCCTACCTGCTGGTCGCCGTGCCGCTGTTCATGCTGATGGCGCATTTCATGGTGCGCGGGCGGGTGGTGGACGACCTCTTCGGCACCGCGCACACGCTCCTGCGCCACGTGCGCGGCGGGCTCGGCATCGCCACGGTGGCGGCCTGCACCGTGTTCGCCGCGATCTCCGGCTCCTCGGTCGCGACCGCGCTGACGATCGGCAAGGTCGCGATCCCGCAGATGCTGCGCTACGGCTACTCGCGCAGGGGCGCGTTCGGCGTGGTGGCGGGGGGCGGCACCCTGGGGATCCTCATCCCGCCCTCGGCGCCGATGATCCTCTACGCCTATGTCACCGAGGCCTCGGTCGGCGCGCTGTTCGCCGCCGGCGTGATGCCCGGGCTGATGATGGCGGCGATGTTCGCGCTCTGGTGCGTGCTCACCGAACGCGGCAGCGGAGCGCCACCCGCCGCCCCGACCCTCCCCGGCGTCGCGGGCGAAGGCCCGGGCGAGGGCCCGCTCCCCTGCACGGGGCGCGCGAGCTTGGCCGAGATCGTCGCCGCGCTGAAGCGCAGCATCTGGGCGCTCACCCTGCCGCCCTTCGTGCTGGGCGGGATCTATTTCGGCGTCTTCACCCCGACCGAGGCGGCCGGCACCGGCGCGCTCTGGGCGCTCATCCTGGCGGTCGTGGTGTACCGCCAGCTCGACCTGGCCGACCTCTGGGAGGGCGTGAACGAGGCGACCCGCACGGCGGCGATGCTGTTCATGATCATCGTCGGCGCCTCGCTCTACGGCTACATGCTCACCAAGCTCGGCGCGCCCCAGGAGCTCGCCGCGATGGTCGCCTCCTGGGGCCTCTCCCGCACCGGCTTCCTGCTCTGCATGATGGTGCTGCTGTTCCTGCTCGGCCTCATTCTCGAGACCTTCTCGATCATCCTCCTGACCACGCCGGTGATCCTGCCGGTGCTCGACGCGCTGGCGATCGACAAGGTCTGGTACGGCATCCTGCTGACGCTGAACCTGGAGATGGCGCTGATCTCGCCCCCCGTCGCGCTCAACATCGTGGTGATCAAGGCGATCACCGGCGCGCCGCTCTCGGAGGTGAACCGGGCGGTCGTGCCCTATCTGCTGATGCTCGCCCTGGGCACGCTCATGCTGCTCGCCTTTCCCGGGATCGCGCTCTGGCTGCCGCGTCTCCTGGGGTACTGATACCGGGCCGACAAAGGTTCGACCTGTGCCGGCCGGGCATCAGGCCTTGGTTCTGCGCGCGGCCGCCCCTTGAGCCCCGCGCGCCATACCCTCCGCACAAAGGTCAAACCCTTGTGCTCCGGGTATGAGCGCCCGTCAGAACCGCGCGATCGCACCGATGAAGGCGCGCGTCTCCCGGCGGCCGCGCGCCGTGTCCGCGGGGCGCCCGCCGACCTGCTGCGCGATCTCCGGGGTCAGCGTCAGCCAGGTCGTCAGATCCAGGCGCGCGCCGATGCCGACCGAGGCGAGGTGCTCCCAGCGCTCGCCGTCGCGGCTGCGCGCGCGGTCGATCGCGGCCCCCCAGTCGCCGAAGATGTAGGCGCTCATCAGCGGCGCGAGCGGGCCGATCTCGCCGAGCGCCAGCAGCCGGCGCAGCTCGAGCCGCGCGCCGAACCCGTGATCGCCGGTGGTGTTGCCGGGCGCGAAGCCGCGGCCGAGCCGGTCTCCGCCAAGGGCAAAACGTTCCGAGTCAGGCAGGACCGTGCCGGCGAGCTGGGCGACGAGTTCGCCGAAGAGCGACCATTCGGGCGCGCCGAGCCCCTGTACCCGCGCGATCGAACCGCGCAGCAGCGTGAAGTCCTCGCGCGCCGGATTGGGGGCGGCACGGCCGATGCGCGCGCCGGCGGCATCCAGCCCCTGCCGCAGCGCGGCGTCGAGCAGCGTCACGCCGTCGAAGCGATCCGCCACATCCCAGGTCGCGCGCGCCTCGGCCACCAGCAGCCGGTCCGTCGTGCGGCCGAGATCGATGCCGGCGAATCGCTGCTCCGAGGCGCTCTCGCGCCAGGTGAGACCCGCGCGCAGGAACAGGTTCTCGCTGCGCGTGCGGATGACGGGAACGAACAGCCCCACGCGGAGCTGCGTCTCGTCCTGCAGCGCGGTGAGGTCGACGAGACCCGACTTGCGCAGATCCGGTCGGCCGCGCGTGGCGTCCGCGCCGAGCTCGAGCCGCGCGCCGTCGAGCCAGGTGCCGTCGGTGAAGGCCAGGGGCAGCGACACGCCGCCCTCGATGAAGCGCAGTTCGCGCCCGCCGAGCGAGGCGGCGACCGAGAGATCGAGCCGCTCGGTCAGGCCGAGCAGGTCGTAGGTCGTGAGGCCGGCGCGTGCGACCCACGCCCCGAACAGCCGCGAGGCGCGGTTGTCCACCTGCACGAAGCCCTCGACGGGCTTCGGCCGGTACTGCACGGTGAGGTCGGCCGCGCCGAAGGTCGCGGGCGAGGGCGAGAGCACCGTCTCGACGCCGTCGCCGAGCGTGTCGCGCGCGAGCAGCACGGCGCGTTCGAGCGTCGCGAGCGCCAGCGGGCGGTCGGCCCCGACCGGCCGGAAGCGACGGGCCAGCGCCGCCTGACCCGACGCGTCGCCGCCCTGCACCGCGACCCG
The DNA here is from genome assembly GCF_006704265.1 of Elioraea sp. Yellowstone. Lineage (GTDB taxonomy): Bacteria > Pseudomonadota > Alphaproteobacteria > Acetobacterales > Acetobacteraceae > Elioraea. The sequence goes on from NZ_VIKA01000035.1 coordinate 27,033, forward strand.
ATCGATGAAGCCCTCGACGACGACGATCCGCACCACGCCGTTCTCGATCGTCTGCGCGGGCAGGATCGCCTGCGAGAGGACGAAACCCTCCGCGCGGTAGCGTGCCGAGATCGCCGCGGCCAGCGCTTCCAGGGACTCGACCGTGACCGGCGTGCCGATCAGGTCCGCCCAGAGTCGGGCGAGCACGGCCGGGTCCAGGGCCTGGGCCCCCTCGAGCCTGATCCCGCGCAGGATGAAGCTCGGACCGGCGCCGGGCGCCGGCACGGGCGGCGACGGTGCCGCCTCGCCCTCGGGCGGCAGCGCCTGCGGAACGGGGCGGGGCTCGAACTCGCGCCGCTGGAACTCCGGCCGCGCCGCGCCGGGCGTCAATGTCTGCGGGTGGGCGGGAACCGCGGCGACCAGGAGGGCCGCGACCGCGGCAAGAACGGCGATCAGGGGCCTGCGGCGTCGGCGCGGGTCGTCCAGTAGTTCTCCGGCAGCGAGATGGTCCGGCATGCCTCCGCCGAAAGTCCGAGATTGATGGGGCCGCCGCAGCGTCCCCCGGCGGGATCGCCTTCCGGCGGGCGTGCCGCGCCGGCCGGGACGAATCCGCCCGGCAGCGTCGGCTCGCCGACGGCAAGCTGTACAACCTCGCCGAGCGTGTAGGTCAACCGGAACGGATCGGCAACTGCCGGGCCGGCCTCGAGGACCGTGGTCCGGAAACCGGCATCGCCGGGCGTGTAGGGCTGTACGCCGCGGCGGAACGGCTCGGCGCCGGCGAGGAGCGCCGTCTGCGGCGTCACGGCCGGCGGCACGACCGGCGGCTGCACCACCGGCGTGATGGTGAGCAGCCCGTTGACGAAGATGATGGCGTAGTTGCCGCTGGTCAGGCCCGAGGGCGCGATCGGATAGGTCCCGGGCGGGCTCGCCGGCGTCGCCGGAGTGGCGAAGGTCAGCGTGCCGCCCAGCACGCCCAGCCCCTCGCCCAGCACGAAGCCCGCATAGGTCGCGCTGAAGGGAGGATTCGGCTGGCCCTCCGGCCGCGTCGCGTCGTTCGCCGTCACGGTCAAGGGCGCTGGCGTCACCGTCAGCGTGCCCGGCACGAAGGTGATCGCGTAGTTGCCGCTGGTCAGGCCCGAGGGCGTGATCGCGTA
>NZ_VIKA01000348.1 GCF_006704265.1 Elioraea sp. Yellowstone
GCCCTGAACTGGCGATCGGTCAGCAGTCGGTCGGTCATCGGGACCTCTGGCGTGGCGGCCGCCGGCGCCGCGGCGGCGCTGGTCCTTGCCGCCCCCTGGCCATGGCGCGGCGGCGCCGGCTGAACGCAAGCGTGCATTGCGGCGGCGCCGCACTGCCCCTAAAGATTGCAATCCATGGACAGGAAAGGGGCGGACGAGGGACCATGCGACCGTATGTGGTCGGTCTTCTCGGCCTGCTGGCGATCCTCGGTGCCGCTTGGCTGGCGCTCGGTGAACGCGACAGGGACCTCGCAGGGCGGTTTGCGGCTCTGACCTCCGGCGCGATGCCGGGCGCGCCCGGGGGCGCTCCGCCGGCACCGCCGGCTGCCGCGCCGGAGACGGCGCCGCGTGC
>NZ_VIKA01000036.1 GCF_006704265.1 Elioraea sp. Yellowstone
GCGCGGAGGGCCGCGGCGGCGCACCGCTGCCCGCGAGCGCCTCGACCGCCAGGGTGGCGAGGGTGGCAAGGGCGGAGGCCGCCCGGCGCGACCCGCCGATGCGCACATCGACCAGCGGCGCGGGGCCGCGCCTGCGCGTGCGCCGACGCGGCGGCCTCAGCACGTCGCCGAGCAGCACCCCGAGCAGCCGGTTCGTGTCCATCGCCCCTCCCGCGCCGAACGCACCCGATGATTGGCACAAGCCGCGGCGGCGATGCCAGGGTCCTTCCCGCCGCCATCTTCGCCCGGCATGGCCGGCTTAAGGGTTCCTTCAGCCGGGTCGCGTCTGATGGCCGCAGGGTCGCATCGCATGAACGCATCGACAGCCACCAAGCCCGTTCCCGGGCCCCGCGAGATGATGCCGGCTCCGGCACGCCCGGACACGCGCGAACGGCTGCTCGCCTTCGCCTTCGCGCCCTCCGACCTGCTGGTGGAGGTCGACGAGAACGGGCTGATCACCTTTGCCGCCGGCGCCTTTCCGTCGCGCTACGGCCTCGCCCCGGCCGAGGCGGTGGGCACGGCGGTCGAACGTCTCATCGCGCCGGAGGATCGCGCCGCCATGCAGGCGGGGCTTGCGCATCTTGCCCTGAAGGGACGGCTCCGCCCGGTGGCCCTCCGCCTGGCCGACCGCCAGCAGAGCATCTGCGCCTTCGCCGGCCTTGCGATCGGCAACGCCGACTGCCAGCGCTTCTGCCTGACCTTCGGGCCTCTTGCCGCGCCGTTGCCGGAAACCGGCGCGCGCGCCAGCGACGCCGAGGGGTTCGGCCGGATCGCCGAGGCGCGCCTGCGCGACGCGGTCGCCGCCGGCCGACCGGCGCAGCTCGCCCTGCTTGAGGTCGAGGGGCTGGCCGAGGTCTCGGTCATGCTCGGCCGCGAGTCGCGCGAGGCGCTGCTCGACCGGATCAGCAGCACGATCGCCGATGCCGCGCCCGCCGGCACGCAGTCCGAGCTCGGCGGCGGGCGCTGGGCGCTCCTGCACGGCGGCGAGGCGAATGTCGAGACGATCTGCCGCGCGGTGGAGGCGCTCCTGCGCGAACGTGCGCCGGCGAGTTCGGCACCGCGCGTCACCGGCACCGAGCTCCGCCTCGCCGCCCCCGGCTTCAGCACGCTCCAGCAGGTGCGCGCGCTGCGGCTCGCGCTCGACCGCTTCGCCGCGGCCGGGCGCGCCGGGCTCGCCGCCGCCGGCTTCGCGAAGGGCTTCTCGAGCTTCCTCGGCACCCTGGCCGGCCAGGCCGAGTCGCTGCGCTCGCGCCTGCAGCGGCGCGGCTTCCGCCTCGCCTTCCAGCCGGTGGTGGCGCTTGCCGATCGCCGCCCGCACCACTTCGAGGCTCTGGTGCGGCCGCAGTCCGGCACGGGCGCGGCGGAAACCCCGCAGTCCTTCGTCACCCTGGTGGAGGCGGCCGGGCTGTCCGCCGAACTCGACCTTGCGGTGACCAAGCTCGCCTCCGATTCGATCCTGGCAACTCGTTCTACAGCCGTGGCCGTGAACGTCTCGGGCATGTCGATCCAGGACCCGTCGTTCCGAACCTCGCTGGAGCAGGCGCTGGACACGGCACCGGAGCTGCGCGGGCGGCTGCTGTTCGAGCTGACCGAGACCGCCGAGATCGACGACCTGAGCGCCGCGCGTGCCGCGATCGAGGCGCTGCGCGGACGCGGCTTCGCCGTCTGCCTCGACGACTTCGGCGCCGGCGCGGCCTCGCTGCGCCAGATCAAGCAGTTCGAGGTGGACTACGCCAAGATCGACGGCAGCTATATGCGTGGCGCCGAGACGCACCCGCGCGACCGCGAGCTGCTCGCGCAGATGGCCGATCTCTGCCGCGCGGTCGGCGCGCGCGTGATCGCCGAGCAGATCGAGACCGAGGCGCAGGCCGCGATCGCGATCGAGCTCGGCATCGAGTTCGGCCAGGGCAGCCTGTTCGGCAAGCCCGGACACCTGCCGGGACTGGTGGGGCGCTGAGCGCCCCGCCTGCGGGTGCACATCAGAACGGCGTGCGGGCGAGCCGCGGATCGGCGATGTCGACATAGCCGCGGCTGACGGCGCGCTCGAGCGCCTCGAAGGCCATGCGCGCCTCGTCATAGGCGGCGCGCAGCGTGCCGAGCCGGGCGATCTCCTCGGCCGAGACGGCGCCGCGCGTCTCGCGCCCCAGCGCGAGCGCGGTCGCGAGATACTCGGCGCGCAGCCGCGCCACCACGGTCGCGAGGCGGAGGAAGGAGTCGCGCGTGAGCTCCGGGATGCGCTGGCCGATCAGCGCGCGGTTGGCCTCGCGCACGCCGTGCTCGACCTCGTCCAGAAGCCGCTTCTGGGCGCGGTACCAGCCGGGATCGGTGTCGGCGATCGGGGGCATCGGACTCCTCCGCTGCCGAGCATGCAGCCGCGCGTGTTGAGGAAGGGTTAGCGGAACCGCTCCGCCTCCTCGTCGAGCGGCGCGCGCGGCAGGGCATCCGCCTCGCGCTCGGCGCGGGTGCGCGGCGGCGGCGGCACCCAGGGCCGGGCGCCGCGATGGGCACGGTCCGACACCAGGCGCGCGCCATCGCGGTCGAGCCACACCGCATGCGCGCCGTCGCGCCAGACCGAGAAGCGGTCGACCACCACCGAGCCCGCGCAGCGCGCCCGCACCGGCTCGGCGGAGACCACCACCGCCACCCGCCCGCACCAGCGCCAGGGCGGATCGCCGCGCAGCAGCACCGCAGCCGCCCTGCCCGCCTCGCCGATCACACAGGCGCCGGGCACGCAGTCGATCGCCGCGGCCGGGCGACCGCGCGCGGGCAGCGGGCGCATCGGCAGCCCGCCCGAGCGCTCGGTCCAGATGGCACGCACGAAGCGGCTCGCGCCCTGGAGGCTCTGCACGTGCAGCGCGTCCTCCGCCCGGATCGCGATCAACCGCGCGTCCGGCGCGACCAGGATGTCGGGCGGGCGGACCAGCCAGGGCGAGGCGAGGCCGATCGCCAGGACCGGCACGCCGGCAAGCCTGAGACGCGTGCGCCAGAGACAGAGCCAGCAGAGCCCGAACGCGCAGGCGGCGAGCCCCAAGCCCGGCATGGCCGGCAGCCCCGGCGCCGCGCCCGGCCAGGAGGCGACCTCGCGCGCGACCGCGAGGATCGCCTCGATGCCGAGCGCCATCGGCGCGAGCGCGACAACCTCCAGGCCGAACGGCATCAGCACCAGCGCGGCCATGCCCCAGGGCATCACCCAGACGGAGGCGACCGGCACCGCGAGCGCGTTCGCGGCGATGCCGTAGAGCTGGACGCGCTGGAAGTGGAAGGCGCCGAAGGGCGCGGTCGCGGCCGAGGCGACCAGGGAGGTGAAGGCGAGCGCGGCCACACCCCAGCCGGCGCGCGCGAGCCAGGTGCGGTCGCGCCGCGGCGCGAGCCAGGTGCCGCGCACCCCCTCCCATGCCGCGATCAGCGCCAGCACGGCGGCGAAGCTCATCTGGAAGGAGGGGCCGAGCACGGCCTCGGGCTGGAGCAGCAGCACCACGCAGGCCGCGAGGGCCAGCGCGCGCAATCCCACCCCGCTGCGGTCCAGCACCACGGCGAGCGCGACCAGCGCGGCCATGGCGATCGCGCGCTGCATCGGCACCTCGCTGCCGGTCAGCAGCATGTAGCCGAGCCCGAGCACTATGCCGGCGACCGCGGCGATCTTCTTCACGTGCAGATGCAGCAGCGCCCAGGGCCAGAGCCCGAGCGCCAACCGTACCGCGAGGAAGCCAAGCGCAGCGACGATGCCGACATGCAGCCCCGAGACCGAGAGCAGATGCGCGAGCCCCGAATCGCGGATGCGCGCGAGCTCGTGCTCCGGGATCGCCGCGCGCTGGCCGGTCAGCAGGGCCGCCGCCACCGCGCCCGCGGTGCCCGGGACGGCGGCGAGGGTGCGCGCCACCACCGCCTGGCGCAGCCGCGCCAGCGCGAGCGCGACCGAGGAGGCAGCGGCCGGACGCACCACCTCCGCAGGGCCGAGCGCGAAGCCCACGGCGCCCAGGCGCCCGAAGAAGGCGACGCGCTGGAAGTCGAAGGCGCCCGGTGCGGCGGGCGGGGCGGGCGGGCGCACCAGCGCACGCAGCCGCACGCGATCGCCCGGCGCCAGGGGTGTGGCGTCGCCGGCGGCGAGCCTGAGACGGATGTCGCGCCCCAGCACCGGCGCCTCCGCGCCGAGCCGCACCCCGGCGAGCCGGACGCGCCTGCCCTCCGCCAGCGCGTCCACACCGACGACCGTGCCCTCCGCGATCACCGCGCCGAAGGGGAGTTCGCGGATCGTCGGCGGCATCGCGGCCGTGCGCCACTGCGCCGCCGCGAACCCCGCCGCGACCGCCGCGAGCGCGATCGCCACGGGACCGATGCGGGCGGCGCGGCCGGCAACGGCAAGCGCGAGGGCGAGGACGAACCCCGCCATACCGGCCCAGAGCGGCGGTTCGGCGGCGAGCGCGAAGTACCACGCGACCCCCGCGCCCATCGCCACCGGCAACCAGAGCACCAGGCGCGGCCGCTCCGCCGCGGCGAGCACACCGAGCGCGAGGACGAGCCGCCGCCCCAGCCCCGCGCCGGCCTCCCTGCCGAACCGCGGGAGCGCGACGGTGCTCATGCGCGCGCAACCATGGCGCGCACTCTACAGCCGCCCCGGCCGCGTGCTAAGCGACGCCGCCCGGAGGATATCCCCATGTCCGTCGTCACCCGCTTCGCCCCCTCGCCGACCGGCTTCCTGCACATCGGCGGCGCGCGCACCGCGCTCTACAATTGGCTGTTCGCCCGCCGCCACGGCGGACGCTACCTCCTGCGCATCGAGGACACCGACACCGCACGCGAGGTGCCGGGCGCGGTCGAGCAGATCATCGAGAGCCTGACTTGGCTCGGCATCCCGCCCGACGAGCCGCCCGTCTCGCAGCGGTCCCGCCAGGAACGCCACGCCGAGGTGGCGCGCCAGCTCGTGGCCCAGGGGCGCGCCTACTACGCCTACGAGACGGCCGAGGAGCTCCAGGCGATGCGCGAGCGCGCGCTCGCCGAGGGCCGGCCGCCGCGCTACGACGGCGCCTGGCGCGACCGCGATCCGGCCGAGGCGCCGCCCGGTGTCGCCGGGGCGATCCGCCTGAAGGCGCCGCGCGAGGGCGAGACGGTGGTCGAGGATCGTGTCCAGGGGACGGTCCGGGTGGCGAACGCCGAACTCGACGACATGATCATCCTGCGCTCGGACGGACGGCCGACCTATCTCCACGCCGTGGTGGTGGACGACCACGACATGGGCATCACCCACGTGATCCGCGGCGACGACCACCTGACCAACACCTTCCGCCAGTGCCAGATCTACGACGCGATGGGCTGGCCGCGGCCGGTCTTCGCGCACATCCCGCTGATCCACGGCCAGGACGGGGCGAAGCTCTCGAAGCGGCACGGCGCGGTCTCCGTGCTCGACTTCCGCGACCAGGGCTACCTGCCGGAGGCGGTGGCGAACTACCTGCTGCGCCTCGGCTGGGGCTATGGCGACATCGAGGTGATCGCGATGGAGGAGGCGGCGCGGATCTTCGACCTCGCCGATGTCGGGCGGGCGGCTGCGCGCTTCGACTACCAGAAGCTCGCGCATCTGAACGGGATCTGGCTGCGCCGCGCCGATGATGACCGGCTGACGAGGCTGGTGCTGGAGCGGCTTGCGCGCCGGACCGAGGGGGCGGTCGGCGCGGTCGCGGCCGAGCGCATCACGAGGCTGATGCCGGGGCTGAAGGAGCGCGCGCGCACCCTTGAGGATCTCACTGATTCTGCGGCATTCCTTGCGCGCACTGTCCCCCTGCCCTTCGAGCCCAAGGCTGCGGCGCTGTTGACGCCGGAGGCGCGGATCGCCCTGCGCGAGCTCGCCCGCGCATGGGACGGGGTGGCGTGGGAACCGGCGGCGCTGGAGGCGGCCACGCGGGCCCATGCCGAGGCGCGATCGATGAAGCTCAAGGACCTCGCGATGCCGCTGCGTGCGGCGCTGACAGGCTCGACCACCTCGCCGCCGGTGTTCGACGTCGCCGCCGCGCTCGGGCGCACGGAGACGCTCGCCCGCATCGCCGCCGTCACCGGCTGAGGCGGCGACGATGGCGCGCGGCCTTCCCTTCCCGGCGTTCTGGCTCGGGCTCGGCGGGATCGTGCCCTTCGCGGCCTGCGGGGCCGCCCTTCTCCTCGGCCCGGAGGGCTGGCGCGGCCTCGCGCTGGCGGCGCTGATCGCCTATGGCGCGGTGATCCTCGCCTTCCTCGGCGCGGTGCACTGGGGCTTGGCCCTCGCCGCCACCGCGGAGGCCGAGACGCGGCATGCGCGGACACGCCTCACGCTCGGCGTGGTGCCGGCCCTGATCGGGTGGGGCGCGCTGCTGCTGCCGCCCTGGGCAGGACTGACCGTGCTGATCTGCGGCTTCCTCGCGGTCTGGGCGACCGAGGAAGGGGCTTCGCGTGAGGGGCTGGTGCCCGCGCGCTATCTCTGGCTGCGGCGGCTGCTCACCCTCGCCGTCGTGGTGATCCTCTCGGCCACGCTGACGGGTGTTCTGATCGGCTGAATCCCCTGCATACGCACGCGGGGATTGATTCCGGCCCTTCCCTTAACGTCTCATTAACCATCGCGGCGTCGCGCGGAGGGGAGCGATGGACGAGATCGACAGGGGCCGGGTGATCCCGTTCCCCATGGCGCGGGCGCGCAGGCCTGCCGTCGAAGCTGCCGGGCAGGAGCGGCTCGCTGCTGCGCTTGCTTCGCTCGAGGCGGCACTGGCGGTGCAGCGTGCCGCCATGGCCGGGTTCCGCGACAGCCTCGGCGCGCTCAGCGCCGCGGTCGGCGCACTGGAGTCGGGCGTGGTCGGCTATGCCGACAGGCTGGCGACGCTGAAGCGCGAAGTGGACGGGGTGAACGGCACGGCCCGTGCGCTCGAGGCCTGGGCGGACGGAGTGCTCGCAGGCGCCCGCTGAACCAGGGCTACAGCTCCTCGACCCGCACCACCCCTGGCAGCGCCGCGATCGCGGGCACGAGCGCGGGCGAGATCGCGAAGCCGCCCGGCAGGGCGACCTCGATCTCCTGCCCTGTCGGCAGGCGCGGCGTCAGGATCACCCGCCCCTTGCCGCGCCCGGCTTGGCTCAGCATCGCCTTGATCGGCGCGATCGCCGCGGTGTCCTCGAGCCAGGCCTTCAGCCCGGTGCCCGCCGCGGCCACGGCCGGATCGAGCCTCTCGACGTCCACCGCGGTCAGCCGGATCGTCTCCCCCTCGGCACGCGCATCGACCGTCACCAGCAGCCGCTCGCCGGCCGCCAGCAGCGGGCGGACACGGTTCAGCACCTCGCTGAACAGGGTCACCTCGTAGCTGCCGGCGGCGTCGGAGAGCCTGAGCCAGCACATCTTCGCACCCGACCGGGTCGGCCGCTCCTTCGCCGCCACCACCGAGCCCGCGAGCTTGAGCCGCCCCGCCCCCTGGGCGACGCGCGCCTCGATCGCCGAGGAGCGCACCACGCCGAGCCGGCGCAGCGCCGCCGCATAGGCTTCGAGCGGGTGCTTCGTCAGGTGGAACCCGACCGCCTCGCCCTCGTGCGCGAGGCGCTCCATGATCGGCCAGTCGGGCACGTCCGGCAGGCGCAAGGGCTCGGGCCCGTTGCCGCCGAACAGGCCGATCTGGTGGCTCGCGCGGTCCTCGGCCGCGGCGGCGGCGCGGCGGACGATCGCCTCCGCGCCCTCGGCGACGCGGCGGCGGTTCGGCTCGAGGCTGTCGAAGGCGCCAGCCCGGGCGAGATACTCGATCTGCAGGCGGTTGACGTGGCGCGGATCGATGCGTGCGGCGAAGTCGGCGATCGAGCGGAACGGCCCGCCACGCCGGCGCTCCTCGACCACGCCCTGCATCGCCGCGAGCCCGACCTTCTTCACCGCCGCGAGCGCGTAGCGGATGCGCAACGCGCCGTCTGCGCCGCGCTCGATCTGGAAGTCGGCATCCGAGGCGTTCACGTCCGGCGGCAGCACCTCGATCCCCATGCGCTCGGCCTCGGCCTTCAGGCCCGCGAGCTTGTCGGTGTTGGCGATCGCGAGCGACATCGAGGCCGCAAGGAACGCCACCGGGTGGTTCGCCTTCACCCACGCGGTCTGGTAGGCGACCAGCGCATAGGCCGCGGCGTGGCTCTTGTTGAAGCCGTAATCGGCGAAGCGCGCCATCAGGTCGAAGATCTCGGCCGCCTTGGCGGGCTCGATGCCGCGCGCGATCGCGCCCTCGGTGAAGATCGCGCGCTGCTTCTCCATCTCGGCGCGGATCTTCTTGCCCATCGCACGACGCAGGAGATCGGCGCCGCCGAGCGAGTAGCCCGCCAGCACCTGCGCGATCTGCATCACCTGCTCCTGGTAGACCATGATGCCGTAGGTCTCGGCCAGGATGTCGCGGATCGCCGGATGGGGCGCCTCCCAGGCCTCGCCGTGCTTGCGTGCGCAGTAGGCTGGGATGTTCGCCATCGGCCCGGGCCGGTAGAGCGCGACCGCCGCGATCAGGTCCTCGAACCGGTCGGGGCGCATCTGGCGCAGGACGTCGCGCATCCCCTGGCTCTCGAACTGGAACACGCCGGCGGCGTCGCCGCGCTGCAGCATCGCGAAGGTGCGCGCATCGTCGAGCGGCAGCCGGTCGAGATCAACCTCGATGCCGAGGCCCCGCAGCAGGTCCTGCGCGCGCCTCAGGATGGTCAGCGTGGTGAGACCGAGGAAGTCGAACTTGACCAGCCCCGCCTGCTCGACATGCTTCATGGAATACTGCGTCACCAGCATGTCCGAGCGCGGATCGCGGTAGAGCGGGATGAGCTCGATCAGCGGCCGATCGCCGATCACGATGCCCGCCGCATGGGTCGAGGCGTGCCGGTAGAGCCCTTCGAGCTGCAGCGCGATCTCGACCAGCCGCGCGATCTGTTCGTCCTGATCGATCATCGCGCGCAGCATCGGGTCGCCCTCGATCGCCTGGGCGAGGGTCACGGGCTTGGCGGGGTTGTTCGGGATCAGCTCGGCGAGCTTGTTGACGAGGCCGAAGGGCAGGCCGAGCACGCGGCCGACATCGCGCACCACCGCGCGCGCCTGCAGCTTGCCGAAGGTGATGATCTGCGCGACGCGGTCGGCGCCGTATTCGCGCCGCACATAGGCGATCACCTCGTCGCGCCGGTCCTGGCAGAAATCGATGTCGAAATCCGGCATCGAGACGCGCTCGGGGTTGAGGAAGCGCTCGAACAGGAGACCGAAACGCAGCGGATCGAGATCGGTGATCGCCAGCGCCCAGGCCGCGACCGACCCAGCCCCCGACCCGCGCCCCGGGCCGACGGGAATGCCCTGCGCCTTCGCCCACTGGATGAAGTCGGCGACGATCAGGAAGTAGCCGGCGAAGCCCATCGTCTCGATCACCGAGAGTTCGTAGTCGAGCCGCTCGCGATATGGTGCCGCCTCCCTCTCGTCCAGGCCGAGCGCGGCGAGCCGGCGCGCAAGGCCCGCCTCGGCCATCGCGCGCACGGTCTCGGCCTCGCTGCGTCCCGGCGGTACCTTGGGGCTGACCGGCAGCAGCGGGGAGCGCGGGCGCGCCATCACCGCGCATCGCCGCGCGAGGGCGAGGGTGTTGTCGCAGGCTTCCGGCAGATCGGCGAAGGCCGCGCGCATCGCCGCCTCGTCCTTGAACCAGTGCTCCGGCGTGACGCGCCGTCGATCCTCCTCGGAGAGCAGCCGGCGGTCGGCGATGCAGAGCAGCGCGTCATGCGCCTCGTGCATCGCGGGAGCGGCGAAGAAGCAGTCGTTGGTGGCGACGATCGGCAGACCGAGCGCGTCCGCGAGCGCGAGCATCGCCGGCTCGACCAGGCGCTCCTCGGCGACGCCGTGCCGGTGCAGCTCGACGCAGAGCCGGTCGCCGAAGCGCTGCGCAAGACGCTCGAGCCAGCGACGCGCCGCGTCCTCCTGCCCGTCCAGCAGGAGTTGCGCGAGCGGACCGCGCGTGCCGCCGGTGAGCAGGATCAGCCCCTCGGCATGGTCGGCGAGCGTGGCGGGCGGCACATGCGGCGGCGCCCCCGGGGCGGGGTCGAGATGCGCGCGCGAGGCGAGCCGCATCAGGTTGGCGAGCCCGGTGTCGTCCTTCGCCAGCAGCACCACCGGATCGGTGCACGGCGTCGCCGCCTCGCCCGCCTCGCGCGCGACCGCGAGCTCGATGCCGAGGATCGGCTGCACGCCGACCTTCACGCAGGCGGAGGAGAACTCGAGCGCGCCGAACAGGTTGTTGGTGTCGGTCAGTGCCACCGCCGGCATGCCCGCCTGGGCGGCCAGCCCCGGCAGCGTCTCGAGCTTGATCGCGCCCTCCGACAGCGAGTAGGCGGAGTGCACGCGCAGATGGACGAAGCCCATCAGTCGGGATCGGCGATGGGCGTGCGGCAGCGCACCAGTCCCGCCGCCGTCCAGACGAGCACGGTCTCGCCGCGCTGGTTGAAGGTCTCGACCCGCTGGCGGACGATGCCGCGATCGGGCTTGGAGCGCGATCGCCGCGTCTCCAGCACGGTCGCGCGGCAGCGCAGCCGGTCGCCCGGACGGACGGGAGCGGGCCAGCGCAGCTCGTCGAGCCCCGGCGAGCCGAGCCCGTGGCGCGACAGCGCGTGATCGACCAGCATGCGCATGGTGAGCGCGGCGGTGTGCCAGCCCGAGGCGATCAGTCCGCCATAGGGGGTCGCGCGCCCGCCCTCCTCGCTCAGATGGAACGACCGCGGATCGTAGGCGCGGGCGAAGGCGATGATCTCCTCGGCGGTGACGGTGCGGTCGCCGAACTCGACCGCGTCTCCCTCGCGGTAGTCCTCGAAGAAGCGCTCGCGCGGGTCCATCACAGCCTCAGGCGGGCTTCCGCTCGATCAGCTCGATCTTGTAGCCGTCCGGATCCTCGATGAAGGCGATCACGGTGGTGCCGAACTTCACCGGCCCCGGCTCGCGCGTCACCTTGCCGCCGCCCGCGCGCACCTTCTCGACGGCGGCCTTGATGTCGGGCACGCCGATCGCGAGATGGCCGAAGCCGGTGCCGAGCTCGTATCTGTCCACGCCATAGTTGTAGGTGAGCTCGATCACGGCGTCGGAGGATTCGTCGCCGTAGCCGACAAAGGCGAGCGTGTACTTGCCCTCCGGCACGTCACGCCGGCGCAGCTCCTTCATGCCGAGAAGCTTGGTGTAGAAGTTCACGCTGCGGTCGAGGTCGCCGACCCGGATCATGGTGTGCAGGAAGCGGCCTTCGCTCATGGGGTTCCTCCTCGGATGACAGGCGCAGGTTAGGCGCCGCCGCTCAGGGCGTGAAGCGGCGCGCGACCAGAAAGAGCCCGCGCGCATCGGCGGCCGCAATGGTCGCCGCGCGCTCGGGCATCAGCGTGCGCCCGGCCTCCACCGCGATGCCGACGAGCCCGGCGGCGGCGGCCCCCTCGACGGTGCGCACGCCGATCGTCGGCAGATCCGCGCGCAGTTCCTGCCCCGGCTTGGCGCGCTTGACCAGCACGCCGCCGGGGCCGTCGCGGCGTAGCGCCGCGCAGCGCGCGAGCAGCGCGTCCGTGCCCTCGATCGCCTCGACGCCGAGCACCAGCCCCTGCTGCACGACGACCGCCTGGCCGACATCCGCCTCGCCGAGCAGGCGGCAGACAGCGGCGCCGCGCAGGATGTCGGTCTCGTCCGCGGCGGAGGGTGCGCGCGCGGTCAGCACGCCCTCGGGGGCGGTGAGGCCGGCCATCACGTCGTGCACGCCGTGCACGCGGAATCCCTCCTCCTCGAGCACGCGCACGATCGCGGCAAGCAGCCCGTCATCGCCCGCGAAGGCGGCGCGGCCGATGCGGGCGATCAGCCGCGCGCCCTCGGCGTCGGGCATCAGCGTGAGCAGCGAGGGACGGCGCACCGTGCCGACCAGCACGAGATCGGTCACGCCGTGCGCGCGCAGATGGGCAAGCCCAGCCCCCACGGCGCCGAGGCGGATGCCGGCGTGCGGGAACGGCGCGAGCGCGGCGCGGTCGGCATGGCCGTCGAGCGCCAGCACGAAGATCGGGCGGCCGGTGGCGGCGACCGCGGCGGCGAGCTGCGCCGGCACGGGCCCGCCGCCGGCGATGATTCCGAGCGTGCCCTGGCGCACCGGTCAGGCGGCGGTCTCGACCGCCCCGTTCGCCTCGGCCTCGTCGTCGAGATCGAGCTCGGCCGGGCCGGCGGCGCGGCAGAGCGGTCGCTTCCCGCCCATGCGCATGAATGCGATCACCTCCTGAACGAGCGCGTCGCCGGCATGGCGGCGGGCGGCCTCGGCCACGCGCAGCGCGAAGGTTCCGTTCTCATCACGGAAGAGGAGCCGGAAGGCGGCGCGCAGGGCGTTGATCTCGGCGCGCGCGAAGCCGCGCCGCTTCAGTCCGACGAGGTTGAGGCCCGTGAGCCGCGCGCGGTTGCCCATGACCAGGCCGAAGGGGATCACGTCGCCTTCCACCCCGCTCATGCCGCCGACGGCGGCGTTGCGGCCGATGCGCACGAACTGGTGGATCGCCGCCCCGCCGCCGATATAGGCGTTGTCGCCCACCTTGGCGTGGCCGCCGAACATCACGTTGTTGGCGACGATCACGCCGTCGCCGAGCTCGCAGTCATGCGCGACATGGGCGACGCACATGATCATGCAATCGGCGCCGATCCGGGTCAGCCCGCCGCCGACGCTGCCGCGATGGATGGTCGCGTGCTCGCGCACCAGCGTGCGCGCGCCGATCTCCACCCGCGTCGGTTCGCCCCTGTACTTCAGGTCCTGCGGCGGCAGGCCGATCGTGGCGAAGGGCATCACGCGCACGCCGGGGCCAAGCGTGGTGTGGCCCTCGATCACGACATGCGCACCGATCTCGACGCCCTCCTCGAGCGCGACATCGGGACCGATCACCGAGAACGGCCCGACCCGCACGCTCCCGGCAAGCCGCGCGCCGGGCGCGACCTGCGCCGTGGCATGGATCTCGGGCATCGGCTCAGCGGTCCAGGATCATCGCGGCAAAGGTCGACTCGGCGACGACCTGGCCGTCGACCTTCGCCTCGGCGGAGAACTTCCACACATTGCCGCGGTTGCGGTCCTTGCGCACATGGATGCGCATCTGGTCGCCCGGCACCACGGGACGGCGGAACTTCGCGTTCTCGACCATCATGAAGTAGACGAGCTTGCCGGCGGCCTCCTCCCCCAGGGTCTCGACCACCAGCACCGCCGCGGTCTGCGCCATCGCCTCGATGATCAGCACGCCCGGCATCACCGGATGGGCGGGAAAGTGACCCTGGAAGTAGTGCTCGTTGATCGACACGTTCTTGATGCCGATCGCGCTCTCGTTCGGCACCACGTCCACCACCCGGTCGACCAGGAGGAAGGGGAAGCGGTGCGGGATCGCGTGCATGATGCGCGCGATGTCCAGCGCCTCGACCCGCCGTGTCCCGATCTTCGGCGCCGCCGTCGCGGTCGCGTCCGTGCCGTCCATCGTCATTCCGCCCTGCGTCGCCCCTCGCGCGCCGCCCGGTAGAGTGTGGCCACGGCGCGCCAGAACTCGCGCGCGGGGCGGGCCGGACTGCCGAGCACGTCGGTCCGGGCCGGCACGTCCTCCATCACCCCGGCCTGGGCGCCGATGCGCGCCTGGCGGCCGATCCGCAGATGCCCCGTCACGCCGGCCTGAGCCGCGACGACCACGCCATCGCCCAAGGTTGTCGATCCGGAAATGCCCGACTGGGCCACGACCACACAACACCGACCGAGGCGGACGTTGTGCCCGATCTGCACCAGGTTGTCCATGCGCGTGCCGGATGCCACCACCGTGTCGGCGGCGGAGCCGCGGTCGATCGTGCTGTTGGCGCCGATCTCGACATCGTCGCCGATCAGCACCCGGCCGAGCTGCGGCACGGTGACGAACCCGCCCGGCCCCTCGGCGAAGCCGAACCCCTCCTGGCCGACCTTGGCACCGGGGTGCAGCACCACCCGGTCGCCGGCAATGCAGTGGCTGAGCACCGCTCCGGCGCCGATCCGGCAGTCGCGGCCCAGCACCACCCCCTCGCCCACCACCGCGAGCGGGCCGATCACGCTGCCTGCACCGATCACCGCCCGCGCGCCGATGATCGCGCCGGGCCCGACCGCGACGCCGGCACCGAGGATCGCCTCCGTCGCGACCGTGGCGGAGGGGTGGATGCCGGGCCGCACGGGCGGGGGCGGATGGAACAGGGCGGCGACCCGCGCCCAGGCGAGATAGGGCCGCTCGCTCAGGAGCAGCGCCGTGCCGGGGGGCGCCTCGGCCGCGAGCGCGGGGGCCAGGATGCAGGCGCCCGCGCGCGACTGTCTGAGCGCCGGCAGGTAGCGGCGATTGTCGAGGAAGGCGATCCGGTCCGGGCCTGCCGCCTGCAGCGGCGCGATCCCCGCGATCGATCGGGCGGGGTCTGCGCCCTCGCCGAGCCGGGCCTGCGCCGCCTCGGCAAGCCGCGCGAGCGGGAACGGGCCGGCGCCCGGGAAGAACCGGGGATCGCCGGTCACGGCCCGGTCAGTTGCGCCGCTGCGGCTGGGCGGGAGCGCCCTGCCCCTGCGCCGGCGCGGCGGCCTCCGCCGGATCGGGATCGATCGGCACCGAGGTCAGCGCGCGGTTGAGCTGGTTCGCCACCGCCTCGCTGATGTCGTGCTCCTCCACCGCGAGCACGATCGCCTGGCGCTGCACCACCATGGTGAGGCCGCGCGCCTCCGCCACCTGGCGGATCACGTAGAGCAGCACCCGCTCGACCTCGGCGAGCGCCTTCTGGCCGGCGGCCTGGATCGCGGCGTTGCGTTCGCGCAGGATGCGCTGGCCGTCGGTGATCTGCTCCTGCAGCTCGCGCTCCTTCTCGCGCAGCTGCTCCGGCGTGAGCTGGCCGCGCTGGGCGGCAAGCGCCTGCTGCGCCTCGCGCCATTTCTGCTGCTCGCGCGCGGAGTCCTCCTGCAGGCGAGCGAGCCGGCGCTGCAGCGTCTGGCGCACCTCGCGCACGGCGACCGAGGCTTCGAACACCTCCTGCACGCCGATCACGCCGATCACCGCCGCGGGCGGCGGGGGAGCACGGTCGAGCGGCGGCAGCCGCGGCGCCCCCGGCTCGGTCGGCCCCGCCACCTGGCCTTGCGCGGCGCGCGGCGCCTGCGCGGCCGGACGCTGGGCGGGCGGGCGCTGCTGCTGCGCGGGCGGGCGCTGCTGCTGTTGCTGTTGCTGTTGCTGCTGCTGGCCGGGGACGAACCACTGCTGCTGCTGGGCCGAGGCGGGCCCGGCACCGAGCAGGTGGAGGGAGGCGGCCGCGAGCAGGAGCGCGGTGAGGGCGGGGCGGGTCGCTCGCATGATCAGAACCTTGTACCGAAGCCGAACCGGAACAGCTCGGTGTCATCGTAGCTCTTCTTCACGACGGCCCAGCCGAGGTCAACGTTCACGAGACCGAAGGGGGAGCGCCAGGCGACGCCGACGCCGATGCCGACGCGCGGGCTCGAATCGTCGACGACATTGGTGCCCGAGACCCCGGGATCGGTGAGCGCTCCGACATCGACGAAGGTGCGCCCCTGGATGCCGATATCGTCGGACACGAAAGGCAGCGGGAAGCGCAGCTCCGTGCTCGCGGTCCAGATCAAGCGGCCCCCCAGCGAGTCGTCGGTCGCGATGTCGCGCGGTCCGGCGCCGCCGCGACGGAATCCGCGCAGGTTCTCGCCGCCGAGGAAGAAATTGTCGATGATGCGTTCGCGCTGGCCGTACTGCAGGAGATAGCCCACACCCGCGCTCAGCACGAGCGTGTAGGGCTGCTGCAGGCCGAGAATCGGGGAGAGCGGCTGGTAGTAGGTGCCGTCCAGGCGCGGGCGGAAGAAGCCGACATCGCCGCCCAGACCCGAGACATCGGTGCCGATGCGGACGACGAAGCCCTCGCGCGGATCGATCCGGCTGTCGCGCCGGTCATAGGTGAGCACCTGGCTCACCTGCGAGAGCACCGTCGTGCCCTCCTGGTCGCGAATGAAGCGCGATGCGCCCGCCTCGATGTTGTCGATCTTGCGCTGGATCAGCGAGTAGCTCCACGACTGGCGCAGATGCTCGTTGAACTCGTAGCCGATGCGCAGCGCGAAGCCGACGCGCTTGTCGTCGAAGCTCGCGACGTCGCGGTTGTTGCGCGTGATGTAGAAGGCATCGATTCCGGCGACGAGGTTGCGGTCGAGGAAGTAGGGATCGGTCAGCGAAAGGTCGAACTGGCTGCGCCGCTGCGCGAGCGTGACCTGGAACTGGCCATCGAGACCGGTGCCGACCAGGTTGCGCTCGCGCAGCCCGAAGGTGGCGAGCGCGCCGCTGTCGGTCGAGAAGCCGCCGCCGATGGTCAGCTCGCCGGTCGCCTTCTCCTCGACCTCGACCTGCACCACGGTCCGGTCCGGCGCGCTGCCCGGCGCATTCGACACCTCCACCTTGTTGAAGTAGTTCAGATCGACGATGCGCTGGCGCGAGCGGGCGATCCGCGCGGCGCTGAACGCGTCGCCCTCGGCGATGCGGAACTCGCGGCGGATCACCTGGTCCTTGGTGCGGATGTTGCCGACGATGTCGATCCGCTCGACGAAGACGCGCGGCCCCTCGATCACCTCGAAGACGATGTCGATGGTGCGCGTCTCGGCATTGCGCGTCAGCCGCGGGCGCACCTCGGCGAAGGCATAGCCGGCATTCTGCGCGGCCGTGGCGAGCGCGTTCATGCTCGCCTCGACCGCGTCCGCGCCGTACCAGCCGCCCTCCCGGAGCGTGAGCGCGCCGCGCAGCGTCTCGGCGTCGAGGTTGCGGATCTGCGAGACCACGTCGACCTTGCCGACGCGGTAGCGCTCGCCCTCATCGACGGTGAAGGTGACGAAGAAGCTGGTACGGTCCGGCGCGAGCTCGGCGACCGCCGAGACCACGCGGAAATCCGCATAGCCGTTCTTCAGGTAGAAGCGGCGCAGGAGCTCGCGGTCGAAGGAGAGGCGTTCGGGATCGTACTGGTCCGAGGTCGAGAGGAAACGCCACCACGCCGTCTCGCGCGAGGCGATCACGTCCGAGAGCTCGCCCGAGGAGAAGGCGCGGTTGCCGACGAAGTTGATGCGCCGGATCAGCGTGCTCTCGCCCTCCGCGATCTCGAAGACGACGTCGACGCGGTTCTGGTCGAGCTCGATCACCTTCGGCTCGATCTGCGCGCCGAAGCGCCCGCGGCGGGCATAGATGTCGAGCAGGCGCTGCCGGTCCGCCTGGGCCGCGGCGCGGGTGAACACCGCGCGCGGGCGGAGCTGCAGCTCGGCGCGCAGGGTCTCGTCGCCGAGCGCACGGTTACCCTCGAAGGCGATGCGGTTGACGATCGGGTTCTCGACCACCGTCACCACCAGCGTGTCGGCCTCGCGGCGCAGCGAGACGTCGCGGAACAGTCCGGTCGCGAAGAGGGTACGCAGCGTGCGGTCGAGCCGGTCGGCATCGAACGGGTCGCCCGGCTGGGCGAGCATGTAGCTGCGGATCGTCGCCTCCTCGATGCGCTGCGCGCCCTCGACTCGGACGGCGCGGATCAGCCCGGCGCCGGCGGCCTCCACCGCCGGCCGGCGCGGCTGCGCCTCCGGTGTCGCGGGGGCAGGCAGGACGAGGGCGCCCGCAAGCAGGATCAGACGGAGAGGCGGCACGGAGAGTCCCGGAACACGCGGCGTGTGACGACGAGGGGGCACCATATCGACGCGGCGCGGGCCTGTCACCCGAGCAGCCGCGCGACCCAGTCGACCACGCGCAGATGCGTCAGGTCGTTCCAGGTCGCCAGGACGAAGATCGCGAGCAGGATCGCAAGCCCGCCGCGGAAGGCATATTCCTGCGCGCGCGGCGGCAGCGGCCGGCCTCGCACCGCCTCGTAGGCGTACATCACCAGATGGCCGCCATCGAGGATCGGGATCGGGAACAGGTTGATCAATGCCAGGTTGACCGAGAGGATCGCCATCAGCCCGACCAAGGGAATGATCCCGCCCTCCGCCACCTGGCCGGAAAGCTGGGCGATCCGCAGGGGCCCGCCGATCTCGTCGGTCCCGCGCGTGCCGGCGATCATCTGCCAGAGCGCGGTCAGCGTCTGTTCGGTGATGCGCAGCATCTCGCCGGCGCCCGCGGCGAGCGCCTCGAGCGGGGGCAGCCGGCGATACTCCGCCACCCCGCCCGAAACGCCGAGCAGGCCGATGCGCTGGACGTTGCCGAACCGGTCGGAGACCTCGCGCAGATCCGGCACGGCCTGGAGCGCGAGCCGGGCGCCGTCGCGTTCGACGGTCAGGGTCAGGGCCTGGCCGGGCCGCAGCCGGACGGTCGCCTGGATGTCCTCGAAGCGCGCGGTTGTGCGGCCGTCGATCGCGACGATCCGGTCCCCCGGCACGAGGCCCGCGCGCGCCGCGGCACTCTCCGGTTGCACCGCCGACACCACGGGCGCGGTGTCGGGCCGGCCGGCGGTCATGAACATGCCGGCCAGCAGCACCGCGGCGAGCAGGAAGTTGGCGAGCGGTCCCGCCGCGACCACCCAGGCGCGCGCCGCGACCGGCTTCTCGGCGAAGGTCTCGCCCGCGCGCCACGCGGGCGCGGCCTCGCCCTTCGCGCGCGCCT
The DNA here is from genome assembly GCF_006704265.1 of Elioraea sp. Yellowstone. Lineage (GTDB taxonomy): Bacteria > Pseudomonadota > Alphaproteobacteria > Acetobacterales > Acetobacteraceae > Elioraea. The sequence continues at coordinate 18,604 of NZ_VIKA01000036.1, forward strand.
CCGTCGCCGCCGCGGCGCGGTCCTCGGCGCTCTCCTGCCCGTGCAGCTTCACGTAGCCGCCGAGCGGGATCCAGCCGACCTTCCAGCGCGTGCCGCCGCGACCGGTCCAGCCAAGGATCTCCCGTCCAAAGCCGATCGAGAAGACCTCGACATGCACGCCGACCGAGCGGGCGGCGAGGTAGTGGCCAAGCTCGTGGAAGAAGATCAGCACGCCGAGGACGAGCAGGAACGGCAGGATCGTGCCGAGGGTGTCGCCGAGGAAGTCCATCGCGCGCGCCTACTCCGTGATTCAGGCGAAGGCAGGGCCGGCGGCGAGCGCGAGCGCGGTCCGCCGCGCCGCCGCATCCGCCTCCAGCACCGCCTCGAGGTCCGGCGCGGGCGGAGCGCCGAGCCGGTCGAGAGCGGCCGCCACGAGGGCGGCGATGCCGAGGAAGTCGATCCTGCCGTCGAGGAAGAGCTGCACCGCGACCTCGTTGGCCGCGTTCAGGATGGTCGGCGCCGCCCCACCCGCGGCCAGCGCCTGGCGTGCCAGGGCCAGCGCCGGGAATCTTTCAAGGTCAGGCGGTTCGAAGGTCATTCTCCCAAGCGAGGCGAGATCGAGCCGGCGCGTCGCCGTAGCCATGCGTCGGGGCCAAGCGAGGGTGTGGGCGATCGGGACGCGCATGTCCGGCGGGCCCATCTGGGCGAGCATCGAGCCGTCGACGTACTGCACGATGCCGTGGACCACCGCCTCCGGGTGCACCAGGACCTCGATCCGGTCCGGCGGGACGGGGAAGAGGCAGGCCGCCTCGATGACCTCGAGCCCCTTGTTCATCATCGTGGCGCTGTCGATCGTCACCTTCGCGCCCATGCGCCAGACCGGATGGTTGAGCGCGTCCTGCGGGCGGATGGCGCGCATCCGTTCGGCCGGCCAGTCGCGGAACGGCCCGCCCGAGGCGGTCAGCACGATGCGTTCGACGCTCGCCGGCGCGGTGCGGTCGAGCGCCTGGAAGATCGCGTTGTGCTCGGAATCCACGGGCAGCAGGGTGGTGCCGGCGGCGTCGGCGACCCGACGCAGCATCGCGCCGGCACAGACCAGGCACTCCTTGTTGGCGATCGAGAGAATGCCGCCGCCGGCGGCCGCGGCCATGGTCGCCGGCAGCCCGGCGGCACCGACGATCGCCGCCATGGTCCAGTCCACCGGGATCGCAGCGGCGGCGAGCACCGCCTGCGGCCCCGCCTCGGCGCGGATGCCGCTGCCTTCGAGCGCGCTGCGCAGCGCGGACAGGGCTCCGTCATCCGCCAGCACGGCGAGCCGCGCGCCCACCCGGCGCGCCGCCGCGGCCAGCGCCTCGGCATTGCCGTTCGCCACCAGCGCCTCGACCACGAAGGTGCCGGGCGGTGCCTCGGCGATCAGGTCCAGCGTGGCGCGCCCGATCGAGCCGGTGGCCCCCAGGACGGTGAGGCGGCGCGGCTCTCGGTTCAGCGCCACAGCACGCCCCCCTCGCCGAGCGCGAGCGACAGCAGCGCCGCCACCGGCACCGCTGCGATCAGCCCGTCGGCGCGGTCGAGCAGGCCCCCATGACCCGGGATCAGGGCCGATGCGTCCTTCACCGCGAAGCGACGCTTGATGAAGCTCTCCAGGAGATCGCCCGCCTGGGCGGCGATGCCGACCAGCGCGGCGACCGCTGCGGCGGCCGGGAGCGCTCCCCCCGGTGTGAGCGCGGCCGCGACCCCGCCGCCTGCGGCGATCGCCGCCGCGAGCCCGCCCACCACGCCCGCCCAGGTCTTGTTCGGGCTGATCCTGGGCGCCAGGCGCGCGCCGCCAATCATCCGCCCGGCCACATAGGCGCCGATATCGGAGGCCCAGACCACCAGCACGATGAACAGGACATTGGCCCGACCCGCCTCCCCGGCGTCGCGGAGCCAGATCAGCCCCACGCCCGCAAGCCCGATATATACCACGCCGGCGGCGAGCCACGCGGCCGGACGACGTTCGCCCGGCAGGAGTGCGGGCCGACGCGCGATGGCCCAGGCGACCCCGGCGCCCGCCGCGAGCAGCGCGAGCGCGGCACCCCAGGCGCCGGCCAGCGACGCGAGGCCCGCAGCAAGCAGTGCGAGCGGCACCGCCGTGCCGGGGAAGGCGCGCAGCCGCGCGCCGCACAGATGCACCCATTCCCAGGCCAGCACGGCGGTGCCGACCGTGACCAGCAGCATGAACCACTCGGCACCGAGCCAGATCGCGGTCAGCGCGATCGGCCCGAGCAGCGCGGCCGAGAGGGCACGCTTGCCGAGGTCGCCCCAGCGTCCGGCCGGCGGCGGCGCCACCTGCGCCTGCGGTGCGTCCTCACCCCGGGCGGGCGCCATAGCGTCGCTCGCGGAGCGCGAAGGCCGAGAGCGCCTGGGCGAAATGCTGCTGGGCGAAGTCCGGCCAGAGCACGTCGAGGAAGACGAACTCCGCATAGGCCGCCTGCCAGAGCAGGAAGTTGGAGAGCCGCTGCTCGCCCGAGGTGCGGATCACGAGGTCGGGGTCCGGCATGTCCTCGGTCTCGAGGTGGCGGGCGAAGGTCGTCTCGTCGATCGTATCCGGATCGATCCGTCCCTCCGCCGCCGCGCGCGCGATCCGCCGCGCCGCACCGGCGATCTCGGCGCGACCGCCATAGGAGAGCGCGATCACGAGGTTGAGCCGCGTGTTGGCGCGCGAACTCGCCTCCGCACGCTCGACCGCCTCGCGGAGGCCGCGGTCGAGCCGGTCGCGCTCGCCGATCATGCGCAGGCGGACGCCGCGGCGGATCATCTCGGTCCAGTGCCGCTCGATCCCCTGGCGCAGGAGCCCCATCAGCCCGCCGACCTCCTCGGCCGGCCGGCGCCAGTTCTCGAGGGAGAAGGCGTAGAGCGTCAGCCACGGCACGCCCTGCGCGAGCGCGGCATCGACCGCACGGCGTGCAGCCTCCGCCCCCTCGCGGTGGCCGGCGAGCGCCGGCAGGCCGCGCCGCGCGGCCCAGCGGCGATTGCCGTCCATGATGATCGCCACGTGCCGCGCGGTCGGCAGCGGCACGCCGGCGGCAGCGATCGGGAGGGGGGCGTTCATGGGCGGCGGGGGCAGGCGCGCTCAGGGCTGTCTGATGTCGGCTTCCTTGGCGGCGAGCGCCTCGTCCACCTTGCGGATATAGGCATCCGTCAGCTTCTGGACCTCCTCGGCCCAGTCGCGGTGCACGTCCTGGCCGATCTCGTGGTCCTTCTCGAGCTTCTTCAGCGTCTCCATGCCGTCGCGGCGCACGGCGCGGATCGCGACGCGCGCGGCCTCGGCGTACTTGCCGGCGAGCTTCGCCAGCTCGACGCGCCGCTCGGCCGTCAGCGGCGGCAGGGGCACGCGGACGGTCTGGCCATCGGAGGCGGGGTTCAGGCCCAGACCGGAATCGCGGATCGCCTTCTCGACCGCCGGGACGGCAGCACGGTCCCAGACCTGGACCGTCAGCATGCGCGGCTCGGGCACGCCGATCGTGCCGACCTGGGTGATCGGCATCTCGGTGCCGTAGACCTCGACCCTGATGGGCTCGAGCAGCGCGGGGCTCGCCCGGCCGGTGCGCAGCCCTGCGAACTCCTTCTTCAGCGTCTCGAGCGCGCCATCCATGCGCCGGCGCAGGTCGCCGGTGATCTGATCGAGCGTGGGCGGGGCCTTGGCCATTCCTCTCTCGCCTCCGTCTCCTGCTGTGCCGCGCGTGCCGGACCCGCTCAGCCCGGCGCGTCGGTGACGATGGTGAAGGTGCCGCGCCCGCGCAGCACATCGGCGAAGGCGCCAGGCGCGTGGATCGAGAAGACAATGATCGGCAGGCCGTTCTCGCGCGCCAGGCTGATCGCGGAGGCGTCCATCACCCCGAGGTCGCGCGCCAGCACGTCGAGATAGGTGAGCCGCTCGTAGCGTTGCGCGGTCGGGTCCTTGCGGGGATCGGCCGAATAGACGCCGTCGACCTGCGTGCCCTTGAGCAGCGCGTCGCAGCCCATCTCGACGGCGCGCAGGGCGGCGGCGGTGTCGGTGGTGAAGAACGGGTTGCCGGTGCCGGCGGCGAAGATCACCACCCGCCCCTTCTCCATGTGGCGGATCGCGCGGCGGCGGATATAGGGCTCGCAGACCGAGCTCATCGGGATCGCCGACTGCACCCGCGTGTGGACCTGGAGCTTCTCCAGCGCGTTCTGCAGCGCGAGCGCGTTCAGCACCGTCGCCAGCATGCCCATGTAGTCGGCCGAGGCGCGCTCCATCCCCGCCGCCGCGCCGGAGACGCCGCGGAAGATGTTGCCGCCGCCGATCACCAGACAGACCTCGACGCCCAGGGCGACGACCGCGCGGACGTCCGCGGCGATGCGTGCGACCGTCTCGGTGCAGATGCCGTAGTCGCGCCGGCCCATGAGCGCCTCGCCCGACACCTTCAGGAGCACGCGTCGGTAGCGGGGCGCATCCTCCATGGCGCGGGCGTCCTTCTCGGTCGGGGCGGGGCCGGACTCGGGCGAGGCCGTCAGTGTAAGGCGGATCGCCGCGTCGGGCATCCCCGCGCCCTCAGCGCGCCGCCGCAGCGACCTCGGCCGCGAAGTCGGAGACCTCCTTCTCGATCCCCTCGCCGAGCTGGAAGCGGACGAATCCGGCGAGTTCGGCGCCCGCCCTCCTCACCACGTCCTTCACGCGGCTCTCGCCGTCATGCACCCAGACCTGCTCGAGCAGCACGACCTCCTCGTAGTACTTGCGCACGCGCCCCTCGACCATCTTCTCGATGATGGCCTCGGGCTTGCCGGAGGCGCGCGCCTGCTCGGTCAGCACCGCCCTCTCGCGCGCCAGCGCGGCCGGATCGACCGAAGCGATGTCGAGGAACTCGGGTCGGGCGGCGGCGACATGCATGCCGATCTGCCGGCCGAGCGCGACGAGCGGCTCGCCCGGCTCGCCCGCCAGCGCGACGAGCACGCCGATACGGCCGAGCTCGGGCTTGAGCGCGGCGTGGACATAGGTCGCAACCACCCCCTTCGGCACCGACAGCACCGCCGTGCGGCGGATCGCCATGTTCTCGCCGATCGTGGCGATCAGGTGCGTGAGCTCCTCGGCCACGCTGCGGCCGCTGCCCGGGAAGGGCTTCGCCTTCAGCGCCTCGACATCGCCGCCCGCCTCGAGCGCCAGCGCCGCACAGGCGGCGACGAAGCCCTGGAAGGTCTCGTTGCGCGCGACGAAGTCGGTCTCCGCGTTCACCTCGACGATCGCGGCGCGGCTCGCCCCCGCCTTCACGCCGACCAGGCCCTCGGCCGCCGTGCGGCCGGCCTTCTTGGCCGCCGCCGACAGGCCCTTCTTGCGCAGCCAGTCGATCGCCGCCTCCAGGTCGCCGCCCGTCTCGGCGAGCGCCCGCTTGCAGTCCATCATGCCCGCGCCGGTCTTCTCGCGCAGTTCCTTGACCAGCGCCGCGGTGATCTCCGCCATCGATCCGTCCTCTCGTTCCGTGCGAACTCAGTCCCGCACCTCGGCGGCGTCCTCGGCCGGCGGCGGCGCGTCCTCGGCCACGACCTCCTCGGCCGGCGGCAGGGCGTCGATCGGCACCTCCTCGGCAGCGCCGAGATCGAGCCCGGAGGCCGCCATCTCGGCCGAGATGCCGTCCAGCACCGCGCCGGCAATCAGGTCGCAGTAGAGCGCGATCGCGCGGATCGCGTCGTCGTTGCCCGGGATCGGGTAGGTGACGCCGTCCGGATCGGAGTTGCTGTCGAGCACCGCGACCACCGGGATGTTGAGCTTCCTCGCCTCCTGGACCGCGATCTTCTCCTTGTTCGTGTCGATGATGAACAGGATGTCCGGCAGCCCGCCCATCTCCTTGATGCCGCCGAGCGCGCGCTCCAGCTTGTCGCGCTCGCGCGTCAGCATCAGCTGCTCCTTCTTGGTCAGACCCGTCTGCTCCTGGGCGAGCTGCTCCTCGATCGCGCGCAGGCGGCGGATCGAGTTCTGGATCGTCTTCCAGTTGGTCAGCATCCCGCCGAGCCAGCGGTGGTTCACGTAGTACTGGCCGCAACGCTTCGCCGCCTCGGCCACGTAGTCGGCGGCCGACCGCTTGGTGCCGACGAACAGCACGCGCCCGCCGCCTGCGACCACGTCGCGCACCGCCTGCATGGCGCGGGCGAGCAGCGGCACGGTCTGCTGCAGATCGATGATGTGGACCTGGTTGCGCACGCCGAAGAGGTACGGGGCCATCTTCGGATTCCAGCGGCGCGTGTGGTGGCCGAAATGGACGCCGGCCTCGAGAAGCTGGCGCAGGGTGAACGTCGGCAGGGCCATGGGGCCGTCTCTCCTTCGCAAGTCCGGTTCGTGCCTCCGCGGCGCCAAGCGGACCCTCGGTCCGCACCGGACCCCGGGCGTGTCCCGGGAAGGCTGCGCCGCGCGCGAATTGGCCGGCGCGGGAGGCTTCCCGCGCGCGGCCCGTGGCGGGTGATACAGGCAGGCACCGCCCGGGGCAAGAGCGGGGCGGGGCAGGGCTGCCGTCCGGCCGGCGCTACCAGGTCCGGTCGGAGCCCGGCGGGCCGAGATCGATCGCGGTGTCGGGCGCGACATCCGCCACGCCCGCGACCGTGCGGGCGCGTTCGGCGGCGGCCTCATCGCCGGTCGCCGTGAGCACGCCGATCGCTTCCATCACCTCGCCGACCGAGAGACCCGCAGCCGCGAGGTCGCGCTTCACCTCAGCCGCCTTGCGGTCGCCCGAGAGGGTGACGATCCAGGTCCTGCGCCCAGCCATGCCGAGTTCTCCTCTCCCCGGCGGCGCCCCGGCCGGAGGGGCATCTCCGGGCCGGGGCGAACGGCAGATGCCACTCTAGCAGCCTGTCCGAACAAGGTCTGCGCGCGTGATGTTGTCCGAGCCGCGGAGATGGAGGCCGGGCGGAAGGAAGAGGCGCCCCTGTCCGGCTGACCGAGCCTGACCAGTCCCGCCGCCCGACAGAGGCGCAACACCCGCACGGAGAGACCGCCGAGCGCCGCCGGATGCCGCTTGCGGACGTCGCGGACGGTGCGGACATCCGGCCGCCGCGGCCCGGCCAGCGCCATCACGTCCATGCGATCCTCCGTGCAGGCCCTCAGGATCGCCGACAGGTCCAGCGCCTCGCGCAACCACATCCTGCACGACACGCGCCACGCGCATACGGCTGGAATCGATCGTATTCGTGAAGATGCTCGCGGGGACAGGTTGGAACGGTTTCCACGCGTCTGGAAACCGCCTCTAAAGCCCGGTCTCGGTGCCGAGGTGGAACAGGCAGTCCCCGCGCGCCGTGCGGCCGGGCACACGCTTGCACAGCACGAGGCCGTCGCGCAGGAAGTGCACGGTCGCAGGCTCGCGCCAGGGCGTCTCGGGCGTGTGGATCCGCGCGGCCGGCTGACCCGCCCGCACCGTGTCGCCGAGCTCCACCAGCGGCTCGTAGACGCCGGTCTCGGAGGCATAGACGAACCACTCCGCCCCGCCGACCTCGAGGATGCGCGTGGCCCCCTCGCCCGGGATGCGCTCGCGCTCCGGCAGGATGCCGAGTTCCACCAGGACGTTGCGCAGACCCCGCTCGGCGAGGCGCAGCGCCGCCGGCGTCAGCGTGCCCGCTCCGCCAAGCTCGCTGCCGAGCGAGACGACGCCGCGCGCGGCCGCCGCCCCCGAGAGGGTGCGGTCGTCGCCCGTGCCCTGCCCACCCGCCGGCAGATAGGCGACCGGCGCGGCAAAGGCCTTCAGCAGCCGCAGCGAGAGTGCGGCCTTGGCCGGCTCCGCGGGCAGGCGCGCCAGCACGGATGGCACGTACATCAGCGACGAGCCCCCCGAATGCAGATCGACCACCGCGTCGCAGAGCGGCAGGAGTTCGCTCGCGATGTACCAGGCGATCTGCTGCGTCACCGTGCCGTCCGGGTCGCCGGGGAAGCTGCGGTTCAGGTTGCCGCCGTCGACCGGCGAGGTGCGCGTGCCCGCCATCGCCGCCGGGAAGTTCGCCATCGGCAGCACGATCACGCGACCGGTGATGCGCGTGTGATCGAGGCTGCGGATCAGGTTGGCGAGCGCGATCTGGCCTTCGTACTCGTCGCCGTGGTTGCCGCCCATCAGCAGCACGGTCGGCCCGTCGCCGTTGCGGAACACCACGATCGGGATCGGGATGAACCCGTAGGCCGAGCCGTGGACGGAATGGAACAGGCGGAGGAAGCCGCGATGCGCGCCGTCCTTGTCGAACGGCACTTCGCAGTGGATGCGGCTCTTGCGCGCTGGACTCACGGCGGGCTCCTCAGGCTTCGGCGAGATGGCAGGCGACGCGGTGCGCCGGCGCGAGTTCGCGCAGCGGCGGGTCCTCCTCCGCGCAGCGGGGAACCGCGATCGGGCAGCGCGTGCGGAAGCGGCACCCCGATGGCGGATCGAGCGGCGAGGGCACCTCGCCGGCGAGCGGCACCGGCGGCGGCGCGCCCGGCTTCGGCAGCGGCACCGCGGCCAGCAGCGCGCGCGTGTAGGGATGGCGCGGCGCGGCGAACAGCGCGGGCTTCGGCGCCTCCTCGACCACCCGGCCGAGATACATCACCGCGACCCGGTCGGCGATGTGACGCACCACCGAGAGATCGTGCGCGACGAACAGGTAGGTCAGCCCGTGCGACTGCTGGAGGTCCTGCAGCAGGTTGATGATCTGCGCCTGGATCGAGACGTCGAGTGCGGAGACCGGCTCGTCGCACACCACGAGGTCGGGCGCGAGCGCGAGCGCGCGCGCGATCCCGATGCGCTGGCGCTGCCCCCCCGAGAACTCGTGCGGGTGGCGCGTCGCATGGGCGGGCGTCAGCCCCACCTGCGCGAGCAGCGCCTCGACCCGCGCGCGCCGTTCGGCGCGCGTGCCCTCGCCGAAGATGCGCAGGGGCTCGCCGACGATCTCGGCCACCGTCATGCGCGGATCGAGCGAGCCGTAGGGGTCCTGGAAGATCACCGAGAGGTGCCGGCGCATCCGCCGCATCGCCTCGGGCTTCAAGGCGAGCAGGTCCTCGCCGCGGAAGCGGATCGATCCGGCCGTCGGCTCCACTAGGCGCAGGATCAGCCGCCCCAGCGTGGTCTTGCCGCAGCCGGACTCGCCGACCAGCGCGTGCGTCTCGCCCGCGCGCACCGCGAGGTCGACGCCGTCCACCGCGCGCAGGAGCCCGCCGCCGCGCACCTTGTAGTGCTTGGCGAGGCCACGCGCCTCGACGAGCGGACCGTCAGCCGGCATGGCGGATGCAGGCGGCCCGGTGGCCGGGCCCGACGGGGAAGAGCGGCGGCACGCCCGCGGCGCAGGCGGCGACCGCGCGCT
>NZ_VIKA01000349.1 GCF_006704265.1 Elioraea sp. Yellowstone
AGCGCCAGGCAAACCGCTATCCTGACTGCGCCTCGCGGCAGTCAGCGCGAACGACCCTCGTTCCGCAGAGGTCTCCTCTGGTCTCGCGTTCTGCCTTTGGTCGCCGCTCATAACCTGAAGGTCGCAGGTTCAAATCCTGCCCCCGCAACCAAATTCGCCCGCTAAGTCAAAGGCTTATACCACCTCGTGTGGACGGTGACTCACGAGGGGGATTCCCCGACGCGGGGGTGATGTGATACCAATTCCCGCTGATCAGAACCCATGTGCCCATTCGCGCCGTCCGATGGACATGATGCGCCAGGGCTGCGCGACGAGGCGGTTCCAGTGATGGCAGCAGTGATCGACGATGTCGTCGTGATCGCGGAAGATGCGG
>NZ_VIKA01000350.1 GCF_006704265.1 Elioraea sp. Yellowstone
TGTGTTTAAGTGACCGCCCCGCCCGGGTGCCGGCGCGGGGGAGCCGGGCCGCGCCCGCGTGGGCGTGGGCGGCCGAGGCCGGGGCGCGATCGGGTCCGCGCAGGGTGACGGATTCGACGCGGCCGGCGAGCGCGGGCAGCGAGGCATCGACCGGCGTGTCGATCAGCCCGACCGTCAGGCCTGCGCCGCAGGAGGGCGCCTCCGGCCAGGCGATCAGGGCGAGGAACGGTGTCGGCGCGCAGGCCGCGCCCTGGCAGCCCGGCGCGACGGAGCCCGGGCGGTAGAGGTGGTTCAGATCGACCGTCGCCGCCGGGGCGATCGCGCGCAGCCGGTCGCGCGCGGCCGGGCCGTCGAGCCCCGGCGGGG
>NZ_VIKA01000351.1 GCF_006704265.1 Elioraea sp. Yellowstone
CGGTCGCGCTCGGCCGCGCCGTGCGCGCCGGCCGCGCCGAGCGCCCCTGATGCGCCGGCCCGACTGGAACCACGACGGCCGCGACTGGCCGAACCGGGTGGCGAGCCGCTTCGTCCCGGCGGGCGGGATCGTCTGGCACGTGCAGGTGATGGGCGACGGGCCGGCGGCGCTGCTCCTGCACGGCACCGGCGCGGCGACGCATTCCTGGGCGGGGCTGATGCCGCTGCTCGCGCGCCGCTTCACGGTGATCGCCCCCGACCTGCCGGGGCACGGCTTCACCGGGATGCCGCCCGGCGAGGGGCTGTCGCTGCCGGCGATGGCGGCGGGCGTCGCCGCGCTCGCCGCCGCGCTCGGCCACGCCC
>NZ_VIKA01000037.1 GCF_006704265.1 Elioraea sp. Yellowstone
CCGGCGGGGGGGGGGGGCCCCGCCCCCCCCCCCCCCACCCCCCCCCCCCCCCCCGCCGCCCCCCGGGGGGGGGGCGGCCGGCCCCCCCCCCCCCCGGGGGGGCCCCCCCGGGGGGGGGGGGGGGCCCCCCCCCCCCCCCCGCCTCTATTCCGTTTCCCGTGCCAGGGTGTGCATCGCCGCCTCGTTGCGGATCGTCACCCGCCCGGGGATCAGCGACACAACCCCATCCGCCTCCCACGCCTTCAGAAGCCGGTTGACGCTCTCCCGGCTGGCGCCCACCAGCTCGGCCAGCTCCTTCTGCGTGATCGCGACCGAGGCGAGCCGCTGCGCCGCCGCAAGCCGCAGCAGCGCCCGCGCCAGCCGCACCTCGAGCGGCTGGAACATCAGCTCCTCGACCTGGGTCGAGGTCCGCCGCAGCCGGTCGCACAGCACCTCGATCAGGGCCAGAGCCAGCTTCGGATGCGCCTCCAGGAGCGGCAGCACCTCGCGCCGGTCGAGCGTCATGATCCGACCGTCCGTCAGCGCCACCGCATCCGCCGAGCGGGGCCTTCCGTCGAGCAGGGCCATCTCGCCCACCACCTCGCCGGCGCGGATCGTGTTGAGCACGATGTCCTTGCCGTCGTCCGAGGGCAGAAGGACGCGGATCTTGCCGGACAGCACCGCGAGCAGCCCCGCCCCCGGATCGCCGCGGCGGAACAGCGTCTCGCCGCGGCGCATCGGCCGCACATGGGCATAGGCCGCGAGCCGGGCGATCTCCTCGGCCGGCAGCCGACCGAACAGCGGGTTCCTCGCCAGCACCTCGACCCGGGCGTCGGCCCCCGGCTCCCGGCCCTGCTCCTCGCGCGTCACGACGACTCCCCTGGCTTCGCCCTGACCTCCATAGCAGGAGGCGCCGCACCGTGGCAGCCCGACCGCTTCTGTCCGGCGCGCGCTTCCGCTAGGGTCGCGCGACGCGCGGGAAGACGACAACCACCCGCCTCCTGGGAGATGGAAGCGATGAGACCGCATCTGCTGGCCGCCGCAGCCGCCGCGGCACTGCTCGGCCCGATGGGAGACGCCCATGCGCGCACCGTGCGCTGGAGCGCGTCGGGCGATCCGAACACGATGGACCCGCACTCGCAGAACCTCGGCACCGTGACCATGGTGCTGCAGCAGATCTACGACGCGCTGATCATGCGCGACCGCAATCTCGGCCTCCAGCCGGGGCTTGCCACCGCCTGGCGCCAGGTCGAGCCGACACGCTGGCGCTTCGAGCTGCGGCGCGGGGTGACGTTCCACGATGGCAGCGTCTTCAACGCCGACGACGTGGTGTTCTCGATCCAGCGCGCCCTCGCGCCGACCAGCAACTACGGCATCTTCGTCGACACCGTGGCCGAAGTGGTCAGGGTCGATGACCACACGGTCGAGGTCGTCACCAAGATTCCCGATCCGATCCTGCCCAACAAGTTCGCCTCGGTATACATCATGGACCGCGAGTGGTCCGAGGCGAACAACGTCCGCCAGCCGCAGAACACCCGCGCGCGCGAGGAGACGCACACGGTGCGCAACACCAACGGCACCGGCGCATACCGTCTCTCCATTCGCGAGCCGGATGTGCGCACCGTGCTGGTGCGCAATGACGACTGGTGGGGCTGGAAGGAGCCGGGCAACGACGGCAATATCGCCGAGATTGTCTATCGTCCCATCACGTCGGACGCGACGCGCGTCGCCGCGCTGCTGTCGGGCGAGGTCGACTTCGTGCTCGATCCGCCGCTCCAGGACCTCGACCGGCTGCGCCGCGCGCCGGGCGTGACGGTGCTGGAGGGGCCGGAGGTGCGCACCATCTTCTTCGCGATGGACGTGAAGCGTGACGAGCTGCTCTACAGCAGCGTGAAGGGGAGAAATCCGTTCAAGGATCTGCGCGTGCGCCAGGCGCTCTACCACGCGATCGACATCGAGGCGATCCGTTCGCGCGTGATGCGGGGCAACGCCATCGTCACCGGCACGCTGTTCCCGCCGCAGGTGAACGGATACTCGAAGGAGCAGGATGTGCGCCTCCCGTTCAACCCCGACCGCGCGCGTGCCCTGCTCGCCGAGGCCGGCTACCCGCAGGGCTTCGAGGTCACGCTCGACTGCCCGAACAACCGCTACATCAACGACGAGCAGATCTGCCAGGCGGTGGCGGCGATGTGGACGCGGGTCGGCGTGACGACGCGCCTGAACGCGATGCCGCTCGCCAACTTCTTCCCCAAGATCCAGCGCGAGGACACCTCGATCTACCTGCTGGGTTGGGGCGTGCCGACGCTCGATGCGCTCTACTCGATCCAGTCGCTCCTGGCCTCGAAGGATGGCGAGCCCGGCAACGGGATCTGGAACTACGGCAACTACTCGAATGCGCGCGTCGACGCGCTGACGCGGACCATCAAGAACGAGGGGGATCCGGAGAGGCGCACGGCCGCCATCCACGAGGTCCTGCGCATCTACCGGGAGGACGTGCCGCACATCCCGCTGCACCACCAGATGATCCCCTGGGCGATGCGCTCGAACCTGTCGATCCCCCACATGGCCAACAACCAGCCCTATTGGCGCTGGGCGAAGATGAACTGAGGGCGGGGTGCGCCGAGCATCCCCCACCCTGTCCCTCTCCCCCATGCGGGGAGGGCGGACGCCGCGGCTCCACCGGGCTCCCTCTCCCGCGATGCGGGAGAGGGTCAGGGTGAGGGCGTTCCAGTGACTGCACGATAGCGTTCCATGTTCGCCTTCATCGTCTCGCGGCTGCTCCAGGCGATCCCGGTGATGCTCACCGTGAGCCTGATCAGCTTCTCGATGTTCGCCTATGTCGGCGACCCCGTCGCCATCATGCTCGGCCAGGACTACACGGAGGCGCAACGCGCGGCGCTGGTGCGCGAGCTCGGCCTCGACCGGCCGTTCTACGTGCAGTTCGTCGTCTTCCTCCAGAACGCGGCGCAGGGCGAGTTCGGCCTCTCCTACCGGCTCGCCCGCCCGGTCGCCGACCTGATCCTGGAGCGGATGCCGGCCACGCTCGAGCTCTCCTTCACCGCTGCCTGCCTCGCGCTCGTGGTCGGCGTGCCCATGGGCGTCTATACCGGGCTCTACCGCGACTCCTGGCTCTCCCGCTTCTTCCTGACGATCTCGCTGATCGGCGTCTCCCTGCCGACCTTTCTGATCGGCATCCTGCTGATCCTCGTCTTCGCGGTGATCCTGGGCGTACTGCCCTCGTTCGGCCGCGGCGAGACGGTGGCGATCGGCTGGTGGACGACGGGGTTCCTCACCGCATCCGGGCTGAAGGCGCTGATCCTGCCCTCGATCACGCTGGGGATGTTCCAGATGACGCTGATCATGCGCCTGGTGCGGAGCGAGATGCTGGAGGTGCTGCGCACCGACTACATCAAGTTCGCCCGTGCCCGCGGCCTCTCGAACCGCGCCGTCCATTTCGGCCATGCGCTCAAGAACACGCTGGTCCCGGTCATCACGATCACCGGATTGCAGCTCGGCGCGATCATCGCCTTCGCGATCGTCACCGAGACGGTGTTCCAGTGGCCGGGCATGGGGCTGCTGTTCATCCAGGCCGTGGCGAACGCCGACATCCCGATCATGGCAGCCTATCTGCTGCTGATCGCGCTGCTGTTCGTCGTCATCAACCTGATCGTCGACCTGCTCTACTACGCGGTCGATCCCAGGCTGCGCGGCGGGCTGCGCGCGGCCGGAGGGCGCTGAGCCATGAGCGCCTCCGCATCCGCAGGCGGCCTCGCCCGCTTCCTCGACAGCGATCTCTGGTACTCCTTCACCCGCTCGCCCGTGGTGGTGCTCTCGGCCGTGGTCGCGCTGAGCATGATCGGCGCGGCGATCCTCGCGCCCTGGATCGCGCCGCACGACCCCTTCAACCTTGCGACCCTCGACCTGCTCGACGCCTTCACGCCGCCGGCATGGGACGCGGAGGGCGATCCGCGCTACCTGCTCGGCACCGACGACCAGGGACGCGACGTGCTCTCCACCATCATGCACGGCGCGCGCATCAGCCTGTTCGTCGGCTTCTGTTCGGTCGTGTTCGCGATGACGCTCGGCGTGACGATCGGGCTGATCGCCGGCTATGTCGGTGGCACCACGGACGCCGTGCTGATGCGAATCGCCGACATCAAGCTCACCTTTCCCGCGATCCTGATCGCGCTGCTGGTGGACGGGCTCGTCCGCGCCGCGCTGCCGCGCGAGCTGCACGATCGGATCGCGCTCTGGGTCGTGATCTTCGCGATCGGCATCTCGAACTGGGTGCCCTTCGCGCGCACCGTGCGCGGCTCCACCATGGTCGAGAAGAACAAGGAGTACGTCATGGCAGCGCGCGTCATCGGCCTCTCCTCTGCGCGCATCATGCGCAGCCACGTCCTGCCCAACGTGATGGGACCGGTTCTGGTGATCGCGACCTTGCAGCTCGGCTTCGCGATCCTCGCGGAGGCGACGCTCTCCTTCCTCGGCGTCGGCGTGCCGCCGACCCAGCCATCCCTCGGCACGCTGATCCGAATTGGAAACGACTTCCTGTTCTCCGGCGAGTGGTGGATCACCGTCTTTCCGGGCATGACGCTGGCGGTGATGGTGCTGTCGGTGAACCTGCTGGGCGACTGGCTGCGCGACGCCCTGAACCCCAAGCTGCGCTGAGGCCCGCGCGATGCCCCTGCTCGAGGTCAAGAACCTCCGCGTCGAGTTCCCGACGCGCCGCGGCACGCTCACCGCGGTCGATGACGTCTCGTTCCACATCGACCCGGGCGAAGTGCTGGGTGTGGTCGGCGAGTCCGGTGCGGGCAAGTCGATCACCGGGGCGGCGATCATCCGCCTGATCGAGCCGCCGGGGCGGATCGCCGGCGGCCAAGTGATCCTGAACGGCAGGCGGATCGACAACATCCCGCTCGACGAGATGCGCCATGTCCGCGGCAAGCAGATCGGCGCGATCTTCCAGGACCCGCTGACCACGCTCAATCCACTCTACTCGATCGGCCGGCAGCTCGTGGAGACGATGCAGACGCATCTTGCGCTCAGCGACAGGGAGGCGCGCGCGCGCGCGATCCGGTGGCTCGAGGAGGTAGGCATCCCGGGCGCGGCGCAGCGCGTCGATGCCTATCCGCACCAGTTCTCGGGAGGGATGCGCCAGCGCGTCGTCATCGCGCTCGCCCTCTGCGCCGAGCCGAATCTGGTGATCGCCGACGAGCCCACCACCGCGCTCGATGTCTCGATCCAGGCGCAGGTGATCGCCCTGCTCAAGCGCCTCTGCCGCGAGCACGGCACGGCGATCATGCTGGTCACCCACGACATGGGCGTGATCGCCGAGACAGCCGACCGCGTGGCGGTGATGTACGCGGGGCGGATCGCCGAGATCGGTCCCGTGCGCGACGTGGTGAAGCATGCACGCCATCCCTATACCGAGGGGCTGATGGGCTCGATCCCGGCGCTCACCCACAAGGTCGCACGCCTGACGCAGATCGAGGGGGCGATGCCTCGGCTGACGGACATCCCGCCCGGCTGCGCCTTCCATCCGCGCTGCCCGAAGGTGTTCGAGCGCTGCCGCGTCGAGCGGCCCGACCTGATGCCGACCGACGGGCCGAACCTGGCCGCGTGCTGGCTCCACGCGCCGGCGCGAGGCGCGCGCGAGGTCGGCCATGCCGCCTGACGCGACCGCGATCGTGCAGGCGAAGGCGTTGGTGGAGGTCGAGGACCTCGCGCGCGACTTCGACGTCTCCAAGCCCTGGCTCTACCGCGTGCTGCAGGGCGACCGGAAGCGCATCCTCAAGGCCGTCGCCGGCGTGTCGTTCGACATCCCCAGGGGCACCACGCTGTCGCTCGTGGGGGAGTCCGGCTGCGGCAAGACGACGGTGGCCCGGCTGGTGGTCGGGCTCTATCCGCCGAGCCGCGGTCGCATCCGCTTCGACGGCGTGGACATGGCGGGGCTGGCCTCGCGCGCCGAGGCCGAGTCGCTCCGGAAGAGGATCAACATGATCTTCCAGGACCCCTACGCCTCGCTCAATCCGCGCTGGCGCGTGCGCGACATCATCGCCGAGCCGATCCGCGCCTTCCGGCTGCTCACCGACGAGAAGGCGATCCAGGAACGGGTCGCCGAGCTGCTGACGCAGGTGAAGCTCAGTCCGAAGGACGGCGAGAAGTATCCGCACGAGTTCTCGGGCGGGCAGCGGCAGCGCATCTCGATCGCGCGCGCCCTCTCGTCGACGCCGGAGTTCCTGGTGTGCGACGAGCCGACGAGCGCGCTCGACGTGTCGGTGCAGGCGCAGATCCTGAACCTGATGAAGGATCTGCAGGCCGAGATGGGGCTGACCTATCTGTTCATCAGCCACAACCTTGCCGTGGTCCGGCACATGTCCGACCGGATCGGTGTGATGTATCTGGGCCGCATTGTCGAGCTCGCGCCGGGCGAGACGCTGTTCGCAACGCCGCGGCATCCCTACACGCGGATGCTGCTCGATGCGATTCCGGATCTCGACATGACGGGGCGGGCGCGCACGCCGGTGGGCGGGGAGGTGCCGAGCCCGATCGATCCGCCGCCTGGATGCGCGTTCCATCCGCGCTGTCCCTTGGCGAATGCGCGCTGCAGGGCCGAGGTGCCCCAGCTCCGGCCCGTGGCGGATGCGCAGGTGGCATGCCACGCGGTGGAGGAGGGGAGAACCGCGTAGCGGTTGCCTGCGGCTCCCCGGCTCACCCCCAGAGTTCCGCCTCCGGCGGGTGCACCAGGCTGCCCTCGTAGCGCAACCCAGGCTCGCGATCGGCCGCCAGCAGCAGCGGCCCGTCGATATCGACGAAATCGGCCCCCTGCGCCACCAGATGTGCCGGCGCCATCGACAGGCTGGTCGCCAGCATGCAGCCCACCATGACGCGGAAGCCCATCCGCTCGGCGGCGGCCTTCAGCCGCAGCGCCTCGGTCAGGCCGCCGGTCTTGTCGAGCTTGATGTTGACCACCTGATACAATCCCTGCAGTCGGCCGAGCGTCGCCGTGTCGTGGCAGGACTCATCCGCGCCGAGGGGCAGCGGAACCTGCCGGCCGCGCAGCGTCTCGTCCTGCTCCGCATGCAACGGCTGCTCGAGCAGCTCGACGCGCGCCGCGGCCAGCGCGGACGCAATCCGCTCCACCTCCGTCAGCGTCAGCGCCTCGTTGGCATCGACGATCAGGCGCGCCTCCGGCGCGTTGGCGCGCACGGCGGCGACGCGCTCGGCATCCTGCCCGTCGCCGGTCAGCTTCAGCTTCAGGAGCGGCCGATCCGCAGCCTCCTTCGCCGCGGCGCCCATCGCCTCGGGCGTATCGACCGAGAGCGTATAGGCGGTGATCACCGGCTTCGGCTCCGGCAAACCCGCGAGTTCCCACACCCGCTTGCCTGCCCGCTTCGCTTCCAGGTCCCAGAGCGCGCAGTCGATCGCATTGCGCGCCGCGCCCGCCTTCATCGCGCGCTGCAAGCCCTCGCGGCCGAGCCCGCCGGCGATCGAAGGGCCCATCGCGCCGATCGCCTGCGCCACCGCCTCGACCGTCTCGCCGTAGCGGGCATAGGGCGTGCACTCGCCGCGGCCGATCGCGCCGTCCTGTTCGATCTCGCAGACCAGCACGCGCGCCTCGGTGCGCGCACCGCGGCTGATGCGGAAGGAGCCCTTCAGCGGGAAAACCTCCTCGCGCACCGAGAGCCTGGCCACCATCGTCACATCGCCTTCAGCACATCGACGATCTTGCCGCAGCCTGTGCGGGCCGGGTCGACGGTCGGCAGGCTGAAACGCTGCTCGGTCTCGGCGATCTCGCGCAGGGCGGCGGATTCCGTCATGTGCTGGGTGTTCAGGCTGATGCCGATCACCCTCGCGGCCGGGTTGGTGATGCGCGCGACCGCCTCGTGCGCCTCGATCGTCTCGGCGATGCCCGGCACCGGGCGGTCGCCCAGCCCGCGCATGGTGCGCCGCGTCGGGTCGTGCACCATCACCATCGCATCCGGCTGCGCGCCCATCACCAGGCCGACCGTGACGCCGGCATAGGACGGGTGCAGCACGGTGGCCTGGCCTTCCACCACATCCCAGTGGTCGGCTTCATTCGCGGGGCAGAGCACCTCCACCGCGCCGGAAATGAAATCCGCCACCACGGCGTCGATCGGGATGCCCGAGCCGGCGATCAGGATCCCCGTCTGGCCTGTCGCGCGGAAGGTCGCCTTCAGTCCCGCCGCCTGCATCTCGCGGGCGAGGGCCAGGGCGGTGAACATCTTGCCGATCGAGCAGTCCGTGCCGACGGTAAGCACGCGCCTGCCGGAGCGCTTCACGCCCGTGCCGACCGGGAAGGCGTCCTTGGGATGCCGCACGTCGTGGATTGCGCGTCCGTGCAGCCTCGCCGCCTCCGCCACCGCCGGCAGATCGGCGATGCGGTCGTGCAGGCCGGCAGCGATGTCCATGCCGAGCTCGACCGCGCGGATCATCAGCTTCTGCCACTCGGCGTTGATCCGCCCGCCGCGCGTGGTGGTGCCGATCAGAAGGGTCTTGGCGCCGCGTTCGGCCGCCTCCTCCAGCGTCAGGTCGGGCAGTCCGGCATCGGCCTTGCAGCCGGGCAGGCGCATCTGGCCGACGCAGGCCTCCGGACGCCATTGCGCGACACCGACGCCGGTCTTGCCGGCGAGCTGGTCATGCGCCTCGCCGAGGAAGATCAGGTAGGGGGTGCGGATCTGAAGCAAGGGAGGTCTCCGGGACAGGTCGGCGCGGAGGCTAGGGGCGATGCGCGCGCGCGTCGAGAGTGGCACGCACCGCGGCGAGCGCCTCGGCGGGGACGACAACCGGCAGGGTGAGCACGAGGAACGACAGCGTCTTGCCATGCCCGTCGAGGTTGAGCGCGGCGTTCACCCCGCCTTCCAGCACGTCGTCGATGACGAGGTTGAGCGCGTGCAGATTGGGCAGCAGATAGCGCCGCACCGCGGTCGGGCGGCGGTGCGCGAACAGCGCGGCGATGCGCGCCTCGGTGACCTGCTCGGTCAGCACCGGCCAGACATCGGGGTGGTGCGCGATCACCACGACGTTCAGCCGGTTGCCCTTGTCGCCCGTGCGCGCATGGGCGATCGCGTGCAGGGGCACGGTGATCACGGCGAGACCATCGCGATGCGCGGGGCGACGAGATCGCGCGGGACCAGCGCCGAGGTGGTCGCGACGCGGCGCGTCACGGCGGTGCGCACCCCGCCGCCGCCGGCCGGCCCGCAGCAGTAGAGGCTGAGCACCTCGCGCGCGGCCGCCTCCGCCGTGGCGCGGTCCTCGGCCAGCGCGGCGAGGCGCACGCGCACCTCGCCGTCCGGGGCGAGCGGGCCGCCGCGCGCCCCCTCGTCGCTGTCGAGCACCGCCTGGAGGCCGAGCAGGTCGATCCGCAGCCGCACCGGGAGTGCACCGACGCGGGCGCGCAACGTGGTCGCGGCGAGTCGCGCACGCGCGAGCGCATTCGGTCCCGCGTAGCTGATCTCGCCCTCGCCCAGGAACCCGCCCTCGGTGCTCACCGTCGCCTTCAGCGTCGGCGGCCGGGCGTGGCCCCGCGCGCCGCGGACCACGACCGTGTCCGGCGCGGTCTCCGCCACCGTGACCCCGGTGATGTCGAGCGTGACGTCGGGCGTCAGATACGCCGCCGGATCGTGCACCTCGTAGAGGATCTGCTCGGTGACGGTGCGGCGATCGACGAGCCCTCCTGGCGTATCGGCCTTGGTGACGGTGATGGCGCCGTCCGCCGCCACCTCGGCGATCGGGAAACCGATCGCCTCCGGCGCCGGCACGTCCTTCACGCCGGGATCGCCGAAATAGCCGCCCGTCACCTGCGCGCCGCATTCCAGCAGATGGCCGGCGAGGGTGCCGACGGCGAGCGCGTCGAGGTCGTGCTCGTTCCAGCCGAAATGCGCGATCAGCGGGCCGAGCGCGAGCGCGGGATCGGCGATGCGCCCGGTCACCACGATCGCCGCGCCCGCGCGCAGCGCCGCGGCAATCGGGAAGGCCCCCAGATAGGCGTTGGCGGCGATGATCGGTCGCGCGGGTCGCGCGCTTCCCTCCCAGACGATGCGCGGATCGTCGAGCACGTCGCGCACGTCGTCGCCCTCGACCACGGCGATGCGCGGGGTGCCAAGGCCGAGCTCGCCCGCGAGCCGCGCGATCGCAGCGGCCGCACCGCGCGGATTGGCCGCCCCGAAATTGCCGACGATCGGGATGCCGGCGGACAGGCAGAGGCCGAGCACCGGCCGCAGCAGCGGCACGAGCGCCGGCTCATGGCCGGCATCGGGATTGGTCTCGCGCGCCAGCACGCCGAGCGCCAGCGTCCGTTCGGCCAGCGTCTCGAAGGTCATCGCCGCAGGCCCGCCGCGCGCGATCAGCGTGCGCACCACCGGCTCGGCGGCATCCAGACGATCGCCCGAGAAGCCCGCACCGTTGCCGACCAGCAGAGGACCCATGACGGCTACGAGGCTAGACGGCTCCGCGCGCGCCTGCCAGCCTGCGCCCATCGCCACGAAGGGAACCACGATGCCAAGCACACGCGAGGCGGCGATCGCCCGGGCGCAGCGGCTGTTCGACGACGGCACCTTCCGCAGGACGCTGGAGGCGCTGATCGCCATCCCCTCGACCAGCCAGGAGGAGCGCCACCGCCCCGATCTCGATCGCTATCTCGACGGCGCCCTGCGGCCCTGGCTGGAGCGGCTGGGGTTCCAGGTGGCGATCTCGCCGAACCCGCGCGTCGGGCTCGGGCCGATCCTCACCGCGACCCGTCACGAGGGCGACGGGCTGCCCACCGTCATCACCTACGGCCACGGCGACACGGTGCGCGGGCTCGAGGAGCAGTGGTCGGAGGGCCTCGCGCCCTGGTGCCTGACCGAGAAGGACGGCAGGTGGTACGGACGTGGCGTGGTCGACAACAAGGGTCAGCACGCACTGAACCTCGCCGCCCTCGAAGCCGTGCTTGCCGAGCGCGGCGGCAGGCTCGGTTTCAACCTCAAGCTTCTGATCGAGACGGCGGAGGAGCGCGGCTCGGGGGGCCTGCGCGAGTTCGTCGCCGCGCACAAGGACCTGCTTGCCGCCGACGTCCTGATCGGCTCGGACGGGCCGCGCGTCGATCCCGAGGTGCCGACCATCAAATGCGGCACGCGCGGTACGTTCCATTTTGATCTCGTGGTGAACCTGCGGCCGGGAGGCGTGCATTCCGGCCATTGGGGCGGGCTGACCCGCGACCCGGCGATCATCCTCGCCCACGCCATCGCCGCGATCATGGACCGCAACGGGAAGATCCTGGTGCGCGACTGGCTGCCGGGCGGCGGCATCCCGCCGGCGGTGAAGACGGCGCTCGCGGGCTGTCCGCTGGGCGGCGCGGGCGAGGCGGCGACCATCGACGAGGGCTGGGGCGAACCCGGCCTGACACCGGCCGAGAAGATCTACGGCTGGAACAGCTTCATCGTGCTGGCGATGGTCTCCGGCAAGCCGGACGGGCCGGTGAACGCGGTGGCGCCGAACGCGCGCGCGCACTGCCAGATCCGCTACACGGTCGATACCGATCCCGCGACTTTCGCTCCCGCGCTGCGCCGCCATCTCGACGCGGCAGGGTTCCCCGAGGTCGCGATCGAGAATGCCGGCATCCGCATGCCGGCAAGCCGCACCGATCCGTCCAACCCCTGGGTCGGCTTCGCCGCCGACAGCATCGCGCGCAGCCTGAACCGCCGGCCGCAGGTGATCCCGAACGCCTCGGGCGGGCTGCCGGGCGACGTGTTTGTTGATCACCTCGGGGTACCGCTGATCTGGATCCCGCACAGCTACAACGGCTGCAAGCAGCACGGCCCGGACGAGCATGCGATCCCGGCGATCCTGCGCGAGGGTATCGCGATGATGGCCGGGCTGTGGTGGGATCTCGGCGACGGCAGCACGCCACGGTTGACCTAGCGCGCCGGCGATGCCACCACGGTGGACATGCCTGCGCGCATGTCTCGCCGCTTGATGGTTGCCGCCATGGCCGTTTCCTGCGCCGTCCCCACCGCGCCCGCCTGGCCGGAGACCGGCGAGGCGTCCTGGGTCGCGCGCTCGTTGCGCGGGCGGCGCATGGCGAGCGGCGCACCCTATGATCCGCGCGCGCTGACTGCGGCGCACCGCACGCTGCCGCTCGGCAGCAAGGTCCGCGTCACGCGCGTGGACACCGGCCGCTCCGTGATCGTCACCGTTACGGATCGCGGCCCCTGGGCGGACGGGCGCGTGATCGACGTCTCCGAGGCGGCCGCGGATGCGCTCGGCTTCCGCGGCCGCGGCACCGCGCCGGTGCGACTTAGCCTGCCGTAGAGCGGAATCCACACGGGCGGGAACCGCTCCAACCGGTCCTCGCGCGCATCGTCACGCATGCGGCTGACCCCAGCCGCACGCGACCTGCTCTAGACCCGACCGTGGCAGTGCTTGAACTTCTTGCCCGAACCGCAGGGGCAGGGCGCGTTGCGCGGCGTGTGGTGCCAGGTCGAGGGATCGGCGGGATCGACCTGTCCCTGCCGCCCGCGCGCAGGCCGCGTCAGCACGGCGGTGCCGCCGCCCCCCTCGGCGGGCTCCGGCGCATCCCGGTCGGGGGCCGCGCTGGTGAAGTAGACGGGCTCTGGCGGCGGCGGCGGGGCAAGCTCGACGCGCGCCAGCAGCGCGGTCACGCGCTCGCGCAGATGCGCGAGCATAGCATTGAACAGGTTGAACGCCTCGTTCTTGTACTCGTTCAGTGGATCGCGCTGGCCGTAGGCGCGCAGGCCGATGCCCTGGCGCAGATGGTCGAGCGTGAGCAGATGCTCCTTCCATACCTGGTCGAGCATCTGCAGGAGCACCGACTTCTCGATCTGGCGCATCAGGTCGGCGCCGAAATCGGCGGTCTTCTTCGCCATCAGGCTGTCGGCGGCCCTGGTGATCCGCTCGCGGATGTCGGCCTCGTCGATGCCCTCCTCCTTGGCCCAGTCCTCGATCGGCAG
Organism: Elioraea sp. Yellowstone; assembly: GCF_006704265.1. Lineage (GTDB taxonomy): Bacteria > Pseudomonadota > Alphaproteobacteria > Acetobacterales > Acetobacteraceae > Elioraea. The sequence goes on from NZ_VIKA01000037.1 coordinate 12,954, forward strand.
GTCGAGGCCGAACAGGCGCAGGATCTCGTCGTGCAGCCCCGCCGCGTCCCACTGCTCGGGCATCGCGTGCTCGGGGATGTGCCTGGCGACCGCGTCCGCGATCACCTCGTGGCGCATCTCGGCCACCGTCGCGGAGACGTCGTTCGCCTTCATGAACTCGCGGCGCTGCGCATAGACCTCGCGGCGCTGGTCGTTCATCACGTTGTCGTACTTCAGCAGGTTCTTGCGCGTGTCGAAGTTGCGCGCCTCGACCTTCTTCTGCGCCTTCTCGAGCGCCTTGTTGATCCAGGGATGGACGATCGCCTCGCCCTCCTTCAGGCCAAGCTTCTGCAGCATCCCGCCCATCCGGTCGGAGCCGAAGATGCGCATCAGGTCGTCCTCGAGCGAGAGGAAGAACTTGGACGCGCCCGGATCGCCCTGGCGGCCCGATCGGCCGCGCAGCTGATTGTCGATGCGGCGGCTTTCGTGGCGTTCCGTGCCGATCACGTAGAGCCCGCCCGCGGCCTTGACGATCTCGCGGTTCCGCGCGACCTCGTCGCGGATCGCGGCGGCGCGGGCCGCCTTCTCCTCGCCCTCCTCCATCCCGGCGAGCTCGAGCCGGATGCGCATCTCGGCATTGCCGCCGAGCTGGATGTCGGTGCCGCGCCCGGCCATGTTGGTCGCGACGGTCACCGCGCCGGGCGCGCCGGCCTGGGCGATGATGTAGGCTTCCTGCTCGTGGAAGCGCGCATTCAGCACGTTGTGCGGGATCCTCTCCTTCTTCAGGAGCTCGCTCACCGCCTCGCTCTTCTCGATCGAGGTGGTGCCCATCAGCACCGGCTGGTTGCGCGCGCGGCATTCCTTGATCAGCGCGATCACCGCGTCGTACTTCTCGCGCGCGGAGCGGTAGACCTCGTCGTCCAGGTCCTTGCGTGCGACAGGGACGTTGGTCGGGATCTCGACCACCTCGAGCCTGTAGATCTCGGCGAACTCGTCGGCCTCGGTCGCCGCCGTGCCGGTCATGCCGGCGAGCTTGGGGTAGAGGCGGAAGTAGTTCTGGAAGGTGATCGAGGCGAGCGTCTGGTTCTCGGGCTGGACGGGGACGTGCTCCTTCGCCTCCAGCGCCTGGTGCAGCCCGTCGGAGTAGCGCCGGCCTTCCATCATGCGGCCGGTGAACTCGTCGACGATCACGATCTTGTCGATGCCGTCGCGCGGGTCCTTGCGCACCACGTAATCGACATCGCGGCGGAACAGGGTATGGGCGCGCAGGCTCTGCGTCAGGTGATGCACGATCGTGACGTTGGCGCTGTCGTAGAGATTGCCCTCCTTCAGGATCCCGGCGTCCCGCAGCATCTGCTCGACCCGCTCGTTGCCGGCCTCGGTGAGCGAGACGGTCCTGAACTTCTCCTCCTTCTCGTAGGTCGCGCTGTCCTTCACGAGCTCGGCCACCACGGCATCGACCTGGCGGTAGAGTTCGGAGGAGTCGTCGGCGGGGCCGGAGATGATCAGCGGCGTGCGCGCCTCGTCGATCAGGATGGAGTCGACCTCGTCCACGATCGCGTAGTGGAAGTCCCGGTGGACCATGTCCTCGAACCGGTACTTCATGTTGTCGCGCAGGTAGTCGAAGCCGAACTCGTTGTTGGTGCCGTAGGTGATGTCGCAGGCATAGGCCGCGCGGCGCTCCTCGTCGGTCAGCCCGTGCACGATCACGCCGACGGTGAGGCCGAGGAAGGTGTAGATCTGGCCCATCCACTCGGCGTCGCGGCGGGCGAGATAGTCGTTCACGGTGACGATGTGCACGCCCTTGCCGGTCAGCGCGTTGAGATAGGCCGGCAGGGTGGCGACCAGGGTCTTGCCCTCGCCGGTCTTCATCTCGGCGATCTTGCCCTCGTGCAGCACGATGCCGCCGATCAGCTGCACGTCGAAATGCCGCTGGCCCAGCGTGCGCACGGCCGCCTCGCGCACGGTGGCGAAGGCCTCGGGCAGCAGGTCGTCGAGCGTCTCGCCCTTGGCCAGGCGCTCGCGGAAGCGCACGGTCTGGGCCGCGAGTTCGGCGTCCGACAGCGCCTTCATCTTCGGCTCGAGCGCGTTGATGGCGGGGACGCGCTTCCGCAGCACCTTCAGCGCGCGATCGTTCGAGGTGCCGAGGAGGACGCGGGCAAGTCGAGACAGCATGCGATTGTCCTGCGGTGGCCGTGTTGGCGCGGGCTGCGCGGTGCGGGGACCCGCCGCTGCCCCGCCCGTCTTGCGCCGGAGCACCACCGGGGGCAGGGTCCCGACGGTCAGATAGGCGCGCCGCCGCCCGGCCGTCAATCACGCCCGGGCGCCGGCTTGAGGGACCCGCGGGCTTCCGCCATGATCGCGGCCACGGGAGGCGCTCCCGCCAGCCCGCACGAAGGATCGCCCGCATGTCCGCCCGCTCGCTTCGCGCCGCGCTTCTGGCGACGGCGCTGCTCGCCGCCCCGGCCGGGTTGGCGCAGATCCAGCCCGTTGCACCGGGCGGGGACCCGGTGGTCGCGCGGGTGGACGGCGCCGAGATCCGCCTCTCGGAGGTCGCCGAACAGGCCCAGCGCCTGCCCGAGCAGTTCCGCTCCATGCCGCCGCAGATCCTGTTTCCGCTGCTGATCGACCAGATGATCAGCGAACGGGTCCTCACCCAGGCCGCGCGCCAGGCGGGTCTGCAGGACAGCCCCGAGCTGCGTCGCCAGATGGCGCGGATCGAGGAGCAGCTGCTGCAGCAGGCGCTGATCGGCCGCGAGATCGAGGCCCAGGTGACGGAAGCGAGCCTGCGGGCGCGCTACCAGCGGGAGATCCTCGACAAGCCGGCCGAGGCCGAGGTGCGCGCGCGTCACATTCTCGTGCAGACCGAGAGCGAGGCGCGCGCGATCATCGCCGCGCTCGGCCGCGGCGCCGACTTCGCCGCAACCGCCAAGGAGAGGAGCCGCGGCCCGGGTGCGGCCGAGGGCGGCGATCTCGGGTTCTTCAAGAAGGAGGAGATGCCGGAAGCGCTCGCCGAGGTCGCCTTCACGCTCCCGCCCGGCCAGGTCGCCGCCGAGCCGGTGCGGACCCAGTTCGGCTGGCACGTCGTGAAGGTCGAGGAGCGGCGCGAGCAGCCCAGGCCGAGCTTCGAGGAGGCCGAGCCCGGATTGCGCCGCGCCGCCTCCGAGGAAGTCGCCGAGACGCTGGTCGAACGGCTGCGCAGCCAGGCGCGCATCGAGCGCTTCGGGCTCGATGGCGCGCCGCTGCCCGCCGCGCCCCGCTGAGCCCCGCGCCACCGCCGCCTGCCGGTCCTCCCGCCATGACGCATCCGGTCTCGCCGCTCGCCGTCCCGCTGCCTCCGTTCCCGCCCGTCGCCGGCGTGCGTCTCGGTGCCGGGCGTGCCGGGATCCGCTATGTCGCGCGCGACGACGTGACGATGATGGTCTTCCCGCCGGCCACGACGGTCGCCGGCGTGTTCACGCGCAACCGCTGCCCCGGCGCGCCGGTGGACTGGTGCCGCGCGGCGCTGAGGGGTGGCCGCGCGCGCGCGCTCGTCGTCACCGCCGGCAATGCGAACGTGTTCACCGGCCGTGCGGGCCGGGAGACCTGCGAGGCGACGGCGCAGGCAGCAGCCGAGCTGGTCGGCTGCAGGCCGCGCGAGGTGTTCCTCGCCTCCACCGGCGTGATCGGCCAGCGCCTGCCGACCGAGAAGCTCACCGCCGTGCTGCCCGGGCTGTTCGCGGGGCTCGCCGAGGATGGCTGGGAGCGGGCCGCGCGCGCGATCATGACGACCGACACCTTCCCGAAAGGGTCGGTGCGCAAGGCGCGCATCGGCGCGGCGGAGGTGACGATCGCCGGCATCGCCAAGGGCAGCGGCATGATCGCGCCCGACCTGGCGACGATGCTCTGCTTCATCGCCACCGACGCGAAGGTGCCGGCGCCCGCCCTGCAGAAGCTCCTGGCGAAAGGGGTGAACGCCAGCTTCAACCGCACCACGGTCGATTCCGACACCTCGACCAGCGACACGGTGCTGGTGTTCGCCACCGGCCAGGCGAGGCATGCGCGCGTGCCGGCCGAGGGCGGCCCGGTCCTGCGCGATTTCGCGCGCGCTCTGAACGAGGTGCTGATGGACCTCGCGCTCGCCGTGGTGCGCGACGGCGAGGGGGCGCAGAAGCTGATCCGCATCGATGTCGCTGGCGCGGTGACGAACCGGTCGGCCCAGCGGATCGGGCTCTCGATCGCCAATTCGCCGCTGGTGAAGACCGCCATCGCCGGCGAGGACGCGAACTGGGGCCGGATCGTGATGGCGGTCGGCAAGGCCGGCGAGCCGGCCGATCGCGACCGGCTCTCGGTCGCGGTGGGCGGTGTGTGGATGGCGAAGGACGGCGGGGTGGTGCCCGACTATGACGAGACGCCGGTGGTCGCGCACATGAAGGGCCGCGAGATCCGGATCGAGGTCGATCTGGGCCTCGGCCGCGGCAGGGCGACGGTCTGGACCTGCGACCTGACGCACGGCTACATCGACATCAACGGATCGTATCGTTCCTAGAGCGGCTTTTTGATGGCCGGGATCGGTTTTGGGCTTTCGGCGCGGGGGTGATCTGTGACCCGCCCTCTCCGGCGATGAGGCGGAGGGGGGGCGTGACCTTGCCCCTTGAGTGCCCTTGGCGCGAGGTAGGGTCCGTTCTCTTGAGAGGAGACGGACGATGCGCCGGAACAGGTTCGGCGACGTTCAGGTGATTGGGGTCCTGAAGGAGCACGCAGCCGGGCCGGGGCAGCGGAGATCTGCCGCAAGTACGGGATCGGCGATGCCACGTTCTGCACGTGGCGGAGCCGATGCTGGATGTGGCGACGCTGCGCGAGATGCTCGGAAAAGACTTCTGACACCCGGGGTGAGAAGATCAGCGGACCTGGGCGATCGAGGAGAAGGGCTGCTCCCAGCGCCGCACCTGCGCGAGCTGGCGGAGATGCATCCGACGACCTGCCGCTGTGCCTCCAGGCGAGGGGAGGATGGCGGTGTGCGGGCGCGCCTGGGAGAGCTGGCCAATGCACGGCGGCTGTTTGGCTATCGGAGGCTGGCGATCCCGCTGCGGCGGGAGAGCATCGCCTTGAACCACAAGAAGCTGTTCCGGCTCTATCGCGAGGAGCGGCTGAGGGTGCGCCGGCGCTCGGCACCAGGGTGCCGATGGCGATGCCGCAGGGAGCCAACCCGCGCTGGAGCCTCGACGTCGCTGCTGACGCTCTCGTCGACAGCCGCCGCTTCCGCATTCTGGCGGCCGTCGATGACTCCAGCCGCGAGGGTCTGGCGCTGGTGGCGGACAGCTCGCTGTCGGGGCCGCGGGTCGGGCGTGAGCTCGATCGGATCATGGCGCTGCGCGGCGGTCCGGCGGTGATCGTCAGCGACAACGGCACCGAGCTTACCTCGAATGCCATCGTGCGCTGGGCGGAGGAGCGCAGGGTTGAATGGCACCACATCGCGCCCGGCAAGCCGCAGCAGAACGGCTTCATCGAGAGCCTCATCGGCCGCTTGCGCGACGAGTGCCTCGACGAGCACCTGTTCGCTAGGCTCGGCCCGGCGCATCACCTCCATCGCCCTCCGCGAATGGGCCCATCGGTTCTGAGCAGCGGGACTCGGTATAACAGCGCCCATCCGCAAGCGTTTCGCGGAACTCTCCGGTGCGGGTTGGGGGAAACGGGAGCCGACGGGACTTCCGCCGTGTCGGGTGGCGTGAGGCGAATGCGCGCCGCGCCGAAACGCGCTCCCTCACCGGGCACGCGCATCGCGCCGAGACGGACGAGGCGGAGCCGCGCCACTCCTCCACGCATCGGCGCGCGCCTCGGCTGGGGGGTACGGGGATGCCGGAGGCAGCATCCTCATGAATGACGAAGACGCCCGCACACCCGCACAGGGCTGCGCCGGCGCACCACCCCGCCGCACGAGCGCCGGCCGGGCCCGCCGCGCGCCCGGCGCATATGCGGCCGACGGGTCTCCTCCCCATCACGATCGCTGGTCGCGGTGCAGCCGACCGTTAAACGCGGCGCCCGACCACACCACACGGCCAGTCTCCGACGGTCCCTGAACCGGAATGTCAGACCTGGCTCGCCTCCGGGTGGCGCAGATGCCACAGCCGCTCATGCGCGGCGACCAGGCTCTCCATGTTCTTGCGCCGGTTGGTATCCGGGCTCAACGGGCGGCGGGTGAGCATCATCTCGAGGATATGGAGCAGCTGCTCCGCCACCTCGAAGTCGCCCTGGTCGCAGGCATGGTGGAAGGCGATCAGGATCTTGTCCGACAGCCGCCGGCTGTAGCGCGGCGGGCTGCGCAAGCCGTCGCGTTCGCGGGCCTCGATCTCGAGATCGTCAGCACTCATGACAGCCCCTTCGCAGTCCGGGAACGCCCCATGTCTCCTCGCTTTCCGCCAGAGTCTATGCGAATCGGGCGCGGGCGAGAACCTGAAATCGGTCCGGCCCGGGCTCAGACACCCGGACGGCGAAGCTGCGCCCGGATCGCCGCCGCGATCTCCGCCGCCGGCGCCCCGTGGCGGAACAGGCCGGCGAAGCGCCCCTCCGCGTCCATCAGGTAGACGAAGGAGGAATGATCCATCGTGTACTCGGTCGCATCCGGCGGATGCACCTTGGCGTAGTAGACCCGGTAGGCCCGCGCCACCGTCGCGATCTGTTCGGGCGTGCCGGTGAGCCCGATGATGCGCGGATCGAACAGCTCGACATAGCGGGCGAGCGCCTCGGGCGTGTCGCGCTCGGGATCGACCGTGACGAACAGCGGCGCGACCCGCGCGGCATCCTCGCCGAGCGCGTCCAGCACCTCGGCGATCACCTGAAGCTCGGTCGGGCAGACATCGGGGCAGTGGGTGAAGCCGAAGAAGATCAGCATCAGCCGGCCCCGGTAGCTCGTCTCGGTCACGGCCGCGCCGGTGTGGTCGGTCAGGGTGAACGGGCCGCCGATCGAGACCGAAGGCGGGACCGCCATGCCGCCGAGCCGCTGCTCGATACCGGCGTCATGGCGCAGCCAGAGGGTGGCGCCGGTGCCGACCGCGAGCAGGGCGGCAAGCCCGTAGGCGACGAGGCGGATCGTGCGCAGCCAGCGGATCGGGGCGGGCGGGGGCTTGGGCGCGGACATCGGCGGCTCAATACGCTCCCGCCCCGCCCCCGCCAAGGCGGCGCGCCAGGACGTGATGCGTCCCTCCCGGCCTTCTCCCCGGGACGGGGCCGCGTTGCCGGCGGCCCCCCCGAGCACACGCCACGGACGAGAGAGGGTGAGGGACCGTCCCCCCGCCCCGTCAGTGCGTCAGGATCGCGCCGGTCGGCTGGGGCGTGTCGAAGACGTGGTCGGCGAAGGCCTCCTCCCACGTGCCCTGGGTGGCGGCACGGCTGTACTCGGTGGCGCGGTTCTCGAAGAAGTTCGTGTGCTCGATCGCGTTCAGCATCTCGTCGAGCCAAGGGAGGGGGTTCTTCGCCTCGTGGTAGACCGGTTCGAGCCCGAGCTGCACCAGCCGCCGGTCGGCGATGAAGCGGATGTAGCGCTTCACCGATGGGGCATCGAGACCCTCGACCCCGCCCAGTTCGAAGGCGAGATCGATGAAGGCGTCCTCGTGATGCACGATCGTTTCGCAGATCGTGCGGATCTCGCGCTTCAGCGCCTCGGTCCAGATCTCGGGGTTCTCCTCCACGAAGGTGCGGAACAGCCGGATCACCGAGAGGCAGTGCAGCGTCTCGTCGCGCACCGACCAGGAGATGATCTGGCCCATCCCCTTCATCTTGTTGAAGCGGGGGAAGTTCAGCAGGATCGCGAAGGAGGCGAAGAGTTGCAGCCCCTCGGTGAAGGCGCCGAAGGCGGCCAGCGTCTTGGCGATCTCGACCTTCGAATCGACCCGGAAGGTCTGCATGTAGTCATACTTGTCCTTCATCTCCTTGTACTTGAGGAAGGCCTGGTACTCGATCTCCGGCATGCCGACCGTATCCAGAAGATGCGAGTAGGCGGCGATGTGCACGGTCTCGATGTTGGAGAAGGCCGAGAGCATCATCAGCACCTCGGTCGGCTTGAACACCTGGGAGTAATGTTTCATGTAGCAGTTGTTCACCTCGACGTCCGCCTGGGTGAAGAAGCGGAAGATCTGGGTGAGAAGATTGCGCTCGGCCCTGGTCAGCGACCTGTGCCAGTCCTTCACGTCGTCGGCGAGCGGCACCTCCTCCGGCAGCCAGTGGATGCGCTGCTGCGTCAGCCAGGCGTCGTAGGCCCAAGGGTAGCGGAACGGCTTGTAGACCGGGTTCTCGGTCAGGAGGTCGAGGCGGCCCTGGCCGGGCTCGGGGGAGGGGCTGGCGGCGCTCACCGGCGGTATCTCCTCGGCGATGGACGGGGGGGAAGGGCCCGGGCATGGCCGGGCCGTGCGCCTTCATAGCCCGCGCCGCGCCGAGTCCGGCAAGCGGGGCGTGCCCGGTGCATGTCAGGTGCGCGCCGTCGGATCGGACGCGCCCCGCCCGGGCACGACCAGCCCGCGGATGCGTTCGGCCAGCGCCGGCTCGTCCCACTCCGCCGGGCCCTCGAGCCGCGCCGCCTCCAGCCCCGCGCGATCGATGATCAGCGTGGTCGGCAGGCCGCGCACGCCCCAGGCGCGCGCCGCCGCGCCGCGCGGATCGAGCCAGATGCCGAGCCGGTGCACGCCGGTGCGCGCGTAGAACCGCCGCACCACCTCGGCGCCGCCCCGATCCTGGCTCAAGGCGAGCACCTCGATGCCCTCCTCCCGCACCAGCGCGGCGAGACGGTCGAGCGCGGGCATCTCCGCCACGCAGGGCGGGCACCAGGTCGCCCAGAGATTCACCACCAGCCCGCGCCCGGCGAAATCGGCCAGCCGCCACTCCGCGCCCCCCTCGTCGCGGAAGGCTGCCTCGGCAAGCGCGGCCCGCGGCCGACGCTCGACCAGCCGGCCCGTCTCCGCGCTTCCTTGCCGCGCCGAGACCAGCATGGCACCACTCGCCGCCGCACCGCCGACCAGCGCCCGGCGCGACATCCCGACGGAACCGCCCATGCCCGACACTCCTGCGCCCACGTCCGCCGCCAACGCCCTCTGGGGCGGCCGCTTCGCCGCCGGCCCCGCCGCCATCATGCAGGAGATCAACGCCTCGATCGGCTTCGATCGCCGCCTGTGGCGCCAGGACATCGCCGGCTCGCGCGCCCACGCGACCATGCTGGCGGCGCGCGGCATCATCTCCGAGGCCGACCGCGACGCCATCCTCGCCGGTCTGGACCAGGTGGCGGCGGAGATCGAGTCAGGGCGCTTCAACTTCTCGACAGAGCGCGAGGACATCCACATGAACGTGGAGGCGCGGCTGATCGAGCTCACGGGCGATCCGGGGCGGCGCCTGCATACCGCGAGATCGCGCAACGACCAGGTCGCGCTCGACGTCCGGCTCTGGGTGCGCGACGCGATCGACCAGCTCGACCTCCAGATCGCCGACTGCATGCGCGCGTTGGCCGCGCAGGCCGAGGCGCACGCCGCCACGCCGATGCCGGGCTTCACCCATCTGCAGATCGCCCAGCCGGTGACCTTCGGCCACCATCTCCTCGCCTATGTCGAGATGCTGGCGCGCGACCGCAGCCGTTTCGCCGACTGCCGCGCGCGGCTGAACGAGTGCCCGCTCGGCGCGGCGGCACTCGCCGGCACCTCCTTCCCGATCGATCGCGACGCCACCGCCCGAGCGCTCGGCTTCGCCCGGCCGATGGCGAACAGCATCGACGCCGTGTCCTCGCGCGACTACGCGATCGAGTTTGCCGCCGCCGCCGCCAACTGCGCCGCCAACCTGTCGCGGCTCGCCGAGGAGATCGTGCTCTGGATGAGCGCGCCCTTCCGCTTCGTCACGCTCTCGGACGCCTTCACCACCGGCTCCTCGATCATGCCGCAGAAGCGCAATCCGGACGCGGCGGAGCTGGTGCGCGCCAAGACCGGGCGCATCAACGGCCACCTGGTCGCGCTGCTCACGGTGATGAAGGGCCTGCCGCTCACCTACGGCAAGGACCTGCAGGAGGACAAGGAGCCGCTGTTCGACACCGCGGACAGCCTCGCCCTCTGCCTTGCCGCCACCGCCGGCATGGTGCGCGACCTGTGCCCGAACGCGGAGGCGATGCGCCGCTGGGCCGGCGAGGGCTTCGCCACCGCGACCGACCTCGCGGACTGGCTGGTGCGCGTGCTCGGCCTGCCGTTCCGCTCGGCGCACCACGTCACCGGACGTCTGGTCGCGGTCGCCGAGGCCCGGGGCACCGATCTCGCCGGGCTCACGCTCGCCGAGATGCAGGCGGTCGAGCCGCGCATCACGGAGGACGTCTATTCCGTGCTGACGGTGGAGGCCTCGCTCGCCTCACGCAGGAGCCTGGGCGGAACCGCGCCCGCGAATGTCGCCGCTCAGGCGAGGGCGTGGCGCGACCGTCTCGGTTCGGGCACGATCGCGCCGTGACCGCCCGCCGCGCCCTGCTGCTGTTCGCGCTCGCGCTCGCCGCCTGCGGCAAGCGCGGCGACCCTGTGCCGCCCGGCCCGGCCGAGGCGGTCACCTATCCGCGCACCTATCCCGGCCCTGCCACCGCGGTGCCGGACGGACCGCCCGTCGTGCCGCCGCCCCCTGCCGCGAGACCCTGACCATGGCCGCCTTTGCCCGTGCGGATGCCGCGGCGGATCCCTCCTTCGCCGAGATCCTCGCGCTGCGCCCGCACCTGGCCATCGCCCCCGAGGTCGGGCTGATGGTCGACGGCGTGCCGCTCGCGCGCATCGCCGCCGAGCACGCGACACCCACCTGGGTCTATGCCGCCTCGGCGATCTCGGGCCGCTTCCGGGCGCTCGCTTCCGCCCTGGCCGAGGCGAACCTGGATGCGCGCATCCATTACGCCATGAAGGCGAACGACGCGCTCGCGATCGTGCGCCTGCTCGGCTCGCTCGGCGCCGGCGCGGATGTCGTCTCGGGCGGCGAGTTCCATGCCGCACGCGCCGCCGGCATCGCGCCGTCCGACATCGTCTTCTCGGGCGTCGGCAAGACCGAGGCCGAGCTGCGCGCCGCCCTCGCCGCCGGCGTCGGCCAGATCAACGTCGAGAGCGCCGAGGAGCTCGCCATGCTCGACGCGCTCGCCGCCGCGATGGGGCGGCGCGCGCCGGTCGCGCTGCGCGTCAACCCCGACGTCGATGCCGGCACGCACGCCAAGATCACGACGGGCCGGGCCGAGAACAAGTTCGGCATCCCGATCGGCGAGGCGCCAGCCCTCTACGCGCGCGCGGCCGGCAGCCGGGCCCTGCGCGTGCGCGGTGTGGCCGTGCACATCGGCAGCCAGATCACCGCGCTGGCGCCCTTTCGCGCCGCCTATGCGCGGCTCGCCGAGCTCGTGCGGGCCCTGCGCGCCGAGGGCCTGCCGGTCGAGCGCATCGACTGCGGCGGCGGCCTCGGGATTCCCTACCGCAACGAGCCCGCCCCCTCGGCGGCCGCCTTCGTGCATCTGCTGCGCGAGACGCTGGGTCCGCTCGGCGCGACGCTGATGCTCGAGCCCGGGCGATGGCTGGTCGGGCCGGCGGGGCTGCTGCTCGCGCGCGTGGTGCTGGAGAAGCACGGAACCTCGCGCCGCTTCGTCATCCTCGATGCGGCGATGAACGACCTGATCCGTCCCGCGCTCTACGAGGCCTGGCACGCGATCGTGCCGGTCGCGGCGGCGCGCTGGCATGCGCCCGCCACGCCCGCCGACGTGGTCGGGCCGGTGTGCGAATCGGGCGACACCTTCGCCACCGCCCGGATGCTGCCCGCGCTGCCGCCGGGCGAGCTGGTCGCGATCCTCGACGCCGGCGCCTATGGCGCGGTGATGAGCTCGACCTACAACGCCCGCCCGCTCGCCGCCGCGGTGATGGTGCGGGCGGGCGAGGCGGCGGTGATCCGGCGGCGGCAGCCGGTGGAGGCGCTGATTGCCCAGGATGTGATCCCGCACTGGCTCGCTTCCGGGTGATGATGGCGTCATGAGTGCCGCTCCGCCGCGCCCTCCCCCGCCGCCGTCGATCCCGGGACTGGCGGTCAGGCGCGGTCTCGCGCAGGCCGCGATCCTGTGGGAGCGGGTCTGGCCTGCGGTCGCGCCGCTGCTCGGCGTGCTCGGCGTGTTCGCGGTGGTCGCGCTGACCGGGCTCCTGCCGCTGCTGCCCGGCTGGTTCCATGCGGCCCTGCTGGCCGGCTTCGCCGGCGCCGCGATCGCTGCCGGGCTCTGGGGCCTGCGCCGGGTCCGGCTGCCCGGCGTGGCGGAGGGCGAACGGCGGCTCGAACGCGTCTCCGGCCTCGCCCACCGCCCGCTCGCGAGCCTCGCCGATCGTCCCGCCGGCGGGATCGCCGATCCCGCGACGGCGATGCTGTGGGCCGCGCACCAGGCGCGCGCGGCCGAGGCGGCGCGGAGGCTGCGCGTCGGCGCGCCGCATCCGGGCCTCGCCCGGCGCGATCCGCTGGCGCTGCGCGCGGGCCTCGGCCTCGCCCTGCTTGCCGCCCTGGTGATCGCCGGGCCGGAGGCGGGCCCGCGCCTGCGCGCCGCGCTCGCGCCCGCCTTCGGCGCCGCCCCGGCCCCACCGCTGCCGCTGCGGCTCGAGCTCTGGATCACCCCACCGGCCTATACCGGAATCGCGCCGCTGTTCCTGCGCCACGAGCCCGGCGCGGCCACCGTCGCGATCACCGTGCCGGCGGGCAGCCGGCTCGCCGCCCATCTCTCCGGCGGCAGCGGCGGTCCTCCCGTGCTCGACGCGGGCGCCGGCGAGGTCGCCTTCCGCGCGCTCGACGCGCAGTCCTTCGCCGCCGAGGTCACGCTCGGGACGCCGGGGCGGCTCACGGTGCGGCGCGACGGACACGAGATCGCCGCCTGGCCGCTGCGCCTGCTCTCCGACGGCGCGCCCACCGTCGCCTTCGTCGCCCCGCCGGGGCGCGCCGGGGCTGCGCCGCAGCTGCGCATCGAGTTCGACGCGCGCGACGACTACGGTATCGCCTCGGTCGAGGCGATCCTGCGCCTGGCCGCACGGCCGGACGCGGAGCCGCTGCGCGTCCCCCTGCCCGTGCCGGCGGGGGCGGCGCGGCAGGTGCGCGGCACCGGGCAGCCGGACCTCTCAGCCCATCCCTGGGCCGGGCTGCCCGCGCGCATCACGCTCGAGGCCAGGGACGGCGCCGACCAGACCGGCCGCTCCGAGACGCTGACCGTCGAACTGCCCGAGCGGCACTTCGGCCATCCGGTGGCGCGCGCGCTGATCGCGCTGCGCAAGCGCATGACGCTCGCGCCGGAGGAGCGCAATGCCCACGGCCGCGAGCTCGACCGTCTTGCAGCCGCGCCGGAAGCCTTCGATCACGACCTGACGGTCTTCCTCGGCCTGCGCGCGGCCCGCTCGCGGCTGCGCTTCGACCGCGGCGAGGAGGCGGTCGCCGAGGTGCAGGAGCTGCTCTGGAACCTCGCGCTCCGGATCGAGGAGGGGGGGCGCGACCGCACTTGGCGCCAGCTCGCGGAGCTGCGCGAGCAGTTGCGCGAGGCGCTCGATCGCGCCCGGCGCGGCGAGGAGGTCGACCGCGCGGAGCTCGAGCGGCTGGCCGAGCAGCTGCGCGAGGCGATGCAGCGCTATTTCGAGGCGCTGGTCGAGGCGATGCGCCGCGAGGGCGTGGAGACGCTCCCCTTCGACCGCAACGCGCGCACGCTCGACATGCGCGAGATGCAGCGCATGGCGGAACGGATGCAGGAGGCCGCGCGCCAGGGCGAGCTCGAGCGGATGCGGCGCGAGCTCGCCGAGCTCGAGCGCGCGATCGAGCGGCTGCAGCAGGGCCGCATGAGCCGGATGGAAAGCCCCGAGCGCCAGCAGCAGCGCGAGCAGGGCCAGCAGATGATGGGCGCGGTGAACGACATGCTCCAGCGCCAGGGCCAGCTCATGGATCGCAGCCACCAGCGCGCCGAGCAGGATCGCGAGGCGCGCCAGCCGCCGCGGGGGCAGCGTCAGCAGCGTCCCGGCCAGATGGCGCCCGGCCAGCGGCAGCGGAGCGATCAGCAGCCATCGGCCGACCAGCGGGGCCGGGCCGAACGCGAGATGGACCGGCGCCAGCAGCAGGCGCTGCGCCGCGCGCTCGGCGAGCTGATGGAACAGTTCGCCGACTTCACCGGCGAGGTGCCCGAGCAGCTCGGCGAGGCCGACCTCGCCATGCGCGAGGCGGTCGAGGCGCTGCGCCAAGGCGACAACGCGGCCGCGCAGGCCGCCCAGCAGCGCGCGATCGAGGCGCTGCAGGAGGGCGGGCGCGAGATGCAGAACCAGATGGCCGGCCGGATGGGGCTGATGGAGCCCGGCGAGGCCGAGGGCGATCCTGGCGGCGACAACTCCGAGATGGGCAGCGACCGCTCCGGCGAGGGGCGGGAGCTGGGCCAGGGGCGCGATCCCCTCGGCCGGCCGCGGCGCGACGACGTGGGCGGGCGCGACGAGGGCTCGGACGTGCACGTGCCCGACGAGATGGAGATGCAGCGCACGCGCGAGATCCAGGAGGAGCTGCGGCGCCGCGCCGGCGAGCGCGATCGGCCGGAGATCGAACTCGAGTACATCGACCGGCTGCTGCGCCGGTTCTGACGCGGCTGATACCCGGCCGACAAAGGTTCGACCTTTGCCGGCCGGGCATCAGGCCTTGGTTCTGCGCGCGGCCGCCCCTTGAGCCCCGCGCGCCATACCCTCCGCACAAAGGTCAAACCCTTGTGCTCCGGGTATGAGC
>NZ_VIKA01000352.1 GCF_006704265.1 Elioraea sp. Yellowstone
CGCCTGACACACCGGCCATCACCCGCCGGAGATCGCGATCGGCCGAGCTGCTACACCACTCCCCGGGACACGACCCGATCGACCGCGACGTGCTCGTCTATGACGACGAGGTCACGGGCTTCGGCGTCTTCATCCTTCGCTCCGGCAAGCGCGGCTTCTTTCTCCGCTATCGCATCGCCGGCCGCGAGCGCCGCTTCACGATCGGCGCCTGGCCCACATGGTCGGTCACCGCCGCGCGCGAGGAGGCGAAGCGGCTCAAGCGCGAAGTCGATGCCGGCAACGATCCGCTCGGCGCCGATGCGCTTGCGCCAGCGGGTCATCGAAGAGCGATCGAGCGGCAGGGCGTGCTGGAAGTGGGTCT
>NZ_VIKA01000353.1 GCF_006704265.1 Elioraea sp. Yellowstone
CGCTATAGGAGTCCGTCTGGTGGGCGCTGAGATGTGTATACGAGCCAGAGGCAGCGCCGCGCGCGCGCGAGCGCGCCGGTCGGCGGCAGCACGAGTTCGGCCGAGGTGCCGCGGAAGGCGATCAGCGCCACCGTGTCGCGGCGCACGTAGCAGTCGGCCAGCACCAGCTCGACCGCGCCCTTGGCCTCGGCGAGGCGCGCCGCCGCCGCGGAGCCCGAGGCATCGACCGCGAAGATGGTCGTCGTCTGCGCCGGCGCCCGGCGCCGCACGACGCGGATGTCGTCGCGACGCAGGACGACGCGGCGCGCGCTGCCGGTCTCGAGCCGGCGCAGCCCCTGCCAGGGG
>NZ_VIKA01000354.1 GCF_006704265.1 Elioraea sp. Yellowstone
CGATGAGCAGGGCGGAGCGGCCTGCGCGCGCCTCGGCCAGCATCGCGCGCTGGTGCGGGTGCGGCGACCAGCCGCGCGTGGCGAACCAGGCGGCGAGGCGTTCTGGAAGCGCTCCGGTCACGCCGGAAGACTAGTCGGGGACCTGGGCATCATCCAGGTGTCCGAGGTCGGCGGGAAGGCGGGGCGCCCGTCAGCGCTGCTTTGCCCCCTTCGTTTCGATCCAGGTGAAAGTGGGGTCCGGCCCTGAGAGTCTGTCTCGAATCTCATGTGGAACGTGCGAGGCGGCGCAGCAGGAGCATGACGGAGGCGGCGTAGAGGAAGGCGTTGGCGGAGGCGATGGTG
>NZ_VIKA01000355.1 GCF_006704265.1 Elioraea sp. Yellowstone
CGCGCCACGGCCGCGCGGATCGAGGCCGAGGAGAAGGCTGCGACCGGCGCGCTCGCCGCCGCCGATCAGCGGCTTGCCCAGATCGCGACCGATCTCGCCCATGCCGGCAGGCTCGCCGCCGACGCGCAGGGGGCCGAGATGCGGCTCGCCGAGGAGGATGCCCGCCTCGCCCCGGCCGAGGCCGAGGCCCCCGCCCGCATCGCCGCCGCCGAACGGGCGGTGGAGGAGGCGCATGCCCGCGTCGCCGCGCTCGAGACGGCCGCCCAGGCCGCGACCGAGCACGCCGCCGCGATCGCCGCGAAGGCGCAGGCGCTCGCCGGGCAGATCCGCGCCGCCGACC
>NZ_VIKA01000038.1 GCF_006704265.1 Elioraea sp. Yellowstone
CGGGAAGGTAGAGCGGGCACATGCGCCGGCGCGCCTTGTGGCCAAGCCGCTCCAGGAAGGGCGCAAGCCAGCGCTCCAGATCACCCTGCCAGCCCGCGCCAAAACCCTCTCCCGCCATGACCGGCCCCCGGCAGCCGATCCCTCATCAATCACGCATCCGCCGAGAGGGGGATCCAAAATCGCCAGCCGCTCGCTTTTTTCTGCCAAAGTAGCGCCAACGTCGAAACCGGATACGGCTTCGGCACCCCATGCACGATGCGAGGAAGGAGCTACACACCCTCGCCCTGTCTCGTCTCGTATCGGCTGCGGGCTTCCGCGATCTTCGCCTGATTGGCTTCCGTCCAAATGACCAGCGCCTGCACCGTTTCGTGAAGCGAATTTCCGAGCGGTGTAAGGTTGTATTCCACCTTCGGCGGCACGGTCGGATAGACAGTTCGCTCCACGATCCCGTCGCGTTCGAGCTGGCGCAATGTGGTCGTCAGCATGCGCTTGCTGACGCCCTCGATGCTTCGCAGCAGCTCGGCAAAGCGCATCGTGCGCTTGTCGAGCAACGCGATAACCAGCAGCGACCACTTGTCAGCAATCCTGTCGAGGATTTGCCGTACTTCGCAGCCCTCCCGCACGTCCCACTGCAGCACGTCATAGTTGGAGGTGAGCCGGCAGTTACCCGGTAATTCCACAGTGCCTTCTTTCATGGGGGCGCACCCTGCCGTATCGCTCCGCGGGTTACAAGAGGGAACCTGGCAACAAAAGGTTCCCTCACCGACCATGACGCTGAATGAGGGCGCACCCGCATGACATCGACCGTTTCGCAAAAGTCATCATATGAGCCTGAACGCATGAGTCTCCGCGAGAAGGGTGCGCTTCTTGTCCTGTGCGGCGCGATCTTCCTGGAAGGTCTCGACATCGCCATGCTCAACGTGGCGCTGCCGCACATTCGCGCTGATCTCGGCCTTTCCACCACGACGCTGAGCGCGGTGGTCAGCTCCTACGTGATCGGCTACGCCGGCTTCATGCTTCTCGGTGGTCGCATCTGCGACCTCTACGGAAGGCGCCGCGTCTTTCTGGTTGCCCTCGGCGTGTTCGCCGCCTTGTCGGGCCTCGGGGGGCTCGCGACAGAAGGCTGGATGCTCCTTGCCGCCCGTTTCATCGCCGGACTGTCGGCTGCGTTCATGACGCCAGCCGGCCTCTCGCTCATTACCACCAACTTTCCCGAGGGGCCGCGACGCAACAAGGCCGTGCTCATCTATGCGGGCGCTGCCTCGGCCGGATACTCCTTGGGTCTGGTGATCGGCGGTTTGTTAACGGCCATCAGCTGGCGCTGGGTCTTCTTTGCCCCGGCAATCCTGGCGACCTCGATCCTCCTGTCCGCCCTGAACCTCATTGCTGACGCCCATCACCCGGAGTCACGTCGCACGTTTGACCTCCCCGGCGCGCTGGTGCTGACAGCAGCTATGCTGGCTGCCGCAACCGGCATCGCACGCCTCGAGCACCCGGAGGAGTTTCAAGCCGCGCTCGTCGCCTGTGCTGTGAGCGCCGCCCTGTGGGTGATCTTCGTGCTCATCGAGCGCAGGAGGAGCGAGCCCCTGATCCGCCTGGGCATTCTCAGCTCCGGTTCACTGGTTCGCGCCAACCTGGCGATGTTGCTCTTCGGCGGATCGTTCTTCGGGTTCCAGTTCGTGGTCACGCTCTATCTGCAGGAGCTTCTGGGATGGACCCCGCTCCAAACAGGTCTCGCCATGATCGTTGTAAGCATCGACGCGATCCTCGCACCGACGCTGACACCCATCCTGGTGAACCGATTCGGCAATGTCAGGGTCATCGTCGTCGGTTTGACCCTCGCCGCAATCGCCTACGCGCTGTTCCTGCGCCTCGGCCTGGACTGGACCTATGCAGCCATGTTCCCGACCATGCTGATGCTTGGCGTGGGATTTGCGCTTGCCTATGGCCCGCTGACCATCGTCGCCACCAATGGCGTCGTGGAGAATGAACAGGGCCTTGCGAGCAGTCTCGTCAATACCTCCTTCCAGTTCGGGGCCGGGCTCGGACTTTCGGCGGTCGGTGCTCTTGCCGTCCTCAGTCTTGGCGGCGACGGCGGGGTTGCAGCCAGGCTTGAGGCGCTGCGCAGCGCAATGCTCGTGCCCGTTGCGACTGCCGCAATATCCGCATTCGTGATGATAATGCCGCCCCCCAGCATCAGGGCCGATGAGGCCGGTCGCGGAGGGCGATGGAGGTGATGCGCCGGGCTGGCCGATCGGGTGGTTCCTGGCGTGGCAGCAGCGATTGATGATGCCGTCGTGGTCGCGGAAGACGCGGTTGGGGAGCCAGTTGCAGCCCCCTTGGGGCGCAACCTTCTGGTCGCGCATGAACTGCCGGATGTTCGCCATCCCGTTGGGCCCCGGGCATGTGGGCTGCGGCGGCAGCAGGATGATGGTGGTCGGCACGGCGTCGCCGCCGGCAAGGTGCCACCCGGCCTGATCCAGCATGACCAAGGCATGCTTGCCGGAGCCGATCATCGTGCTGGTCTCGGCCAAGTGCGGGTTCATCGCCGCGGTGTTGCAGGCCGGCAGGATCGGCGCTGCACCCGTGCCGCCCTCGGGACAGACGGCGCCGAAGACATCGGCCGAGGCGTAGCGATGGTCCTGCGGCGCCCAGGGGCGGGGGCCGCGCCGTGCCCGGCGGCGGGTGCTCTTGTCCTCCGGCCGACCCGGGCTTCGTCGGCGAACCAGATCCCTATCGCGTCGAGACCGACGCCCTGGTCGCGCGCGATGCCCGCCGGTGTGGCAGGGACGTTCTTTTGAGCGCCTCGATGGCCCCCTCGGCCTGGGCGGGATGCTTCGGCCGCGCCGAGGGCTTGCGGCAGCCCATGGCGCACAATTCCCGCCTCGGCGTCCGCATCGAGACCGCGACGCGGAACTCCTCCCACGGCCACTGGCCAGGCTCGGCCAGCCCGCCAGCGCACCACCCCGCGGAGCGCCGGGATCGGGCACGGCCGATCTGCGCCGCCAGCACCCGCGTACGCGCATCATCGTCGGGGCGGCGGGAGAGCGGTGCCCCAAGCGAGGCACCACCGCTCGCCCGCGTGAGTCATACCCGGAGCACAAGGGTTTGACCTTTGTGCGGAGGGTATGGCGCGCGGGGCTCAAGGGGCGGCCGCGCGCACAACCAAGGCCTGATGCCCGGCCGGCAAAGGTCGAACCTTTGTCGGCCGGGTATCAGATCCCCCCTTGTCGGGGAATCATTCCTCGTGGGCTGCGCTCAGAAGGACTTGGATTCGAGCCGCATGCGATCTGCTCTCCTGCGGCTCCCGGACAGGCCGCCTACGGCGTCGGAGCGATCTGCACGCCGTAGAGCCGCGCCGCAGCCTCGCGCGACACCAGCCCGTCGGCGACGTCGCGCGCGACCAGCGCCGGGTCGCGCGCGCGCGGATCGCCCATGCCGCCGCCCCCCGGCAGGTGCAGCACCAGCCGCCGCCCCTCGGGGATGACCTGGAAGCCCTTGGTGCGCAGCACCGTGCCGTCGTCCAGCAGCACCGCGCCGGGCGCACCGTCGCCGCCGCCGAACCGTCCGCGCGGCGGGTTGCCCACGCGGTCGAAGATCGCGTTCACCGCGAACTCGGCATCGCCCTTCGTGCCGATCTCCATGATCTGGCCGAAGCCGCCGCGCGTCCGGCCCGCGCCGGCGCTGTCGGGGCGGAGTTCCTTGCGCCAGAAGATCACGGGGGCGACGTTCTCGGTCGCCTCCACCGGCATCGTGCGCACGCCCGACGGGAACGCGATCCCGGAGAGCCCGTCCTTCGTCGCGCGCGCCCCCGTGCCGCCGGAGTTGAAGGTGATGATCTCGAAGTCGGGCAGTCTCGCCTTCGGCCCCGAGACCTGCGATCCGCCGCGCAAGGGGGGGTTCCACAGGCACGACGAGCCCTCGGCGGCGACACGCTCCGGCACCGCCTGGGCGAGGCAGCCCATCATCAGGTCGGGCAGGAGCTGGCCGATCACGTGGCGCACGCTGACCGGGTACGGGCGCGGCGCGTTGAGGATGCAGCCCTCGGGAATGGCGATGCGGAAGGGCCGCAGGCTCGCCCAGTTGTTCGGGATCTCGGGCGCCACGACGACCTTGAGTCCGAAGCACGTGTAGGCGCGGCAATAGGCGGGGGGCACGTTGATGCCGCGCGTCGAGAGCCCCGAGGTGCCGGCGTAGTCGACCTCGATGGTGGCGTCGTGCACCGTCAGCTTCGCGTGCAGCGTCACCGGCGCCTCGTAGCCGTCCGAGCGGATCTCCGCCTCCCAGGTGCCGCGCGGCAGGCGCGCGATCTCGGCCTCGGTCGCGCGCAAGCTCGCCTCGAAGATCGCCTCGGCCAGCGGGTCGAGGCTTTCCAGGCCGAACTCGTCCATCATCTCGATCAGGCGCCGCGCGCCGGCATCGTTGCAGGCGCACAGCGAATAGACGTCGCCCTCGAGCTCGACCGGCGTGCGGGACCCCGCGCGCAGGAAGTCGAAGAAGGTCTCGTTCGGCGCGCCGCGGTCGAAGCACTTCACGATCGGGATGTAGAGCCCCTCCTCGAACACGCTCCGCCCTTCCGGCCCCATGCCGAGCCCGCCGATGTCGATGATGTGCGCGGTGTTGGCGAAGAGGCCGACGATCCGGCCGTCCTTGAACGCGGGCGTCACCACGGTGAGGTCGTGCAGGTGCCCGGTGCCGAGCCAGGGATCGTTGGTGATGTAGTGGTCGCCCGGCCGCATCGTCTCGGCGGGGAACTTCGCGAGGAAGTGGCCGACCGACTCCATCATCGAGTTCACGTGGCCCGGCGTGCCGGTCACCGCCTGGGCGAGCATCCGTCCCTTGAGGTCGAAGATGCCGGCGGAGAGGTCGCCCGCCTCGCGCACGGTGGTCGAGAACGCCGTGCGGATCATGGTCTGCGCCTGCTCCTCGACCACGGCGATCAGGCGGTTCCACATGATCTGGGTCTGGATCCTCGCGAGCGCGGCGGAGGCGGCCGCCGCGGGGGCGATGTCGGTCATCGGTCGCACTCCCTCAGCCCTGGCTCAGGCGAATGTAGCCGAAGCCGTCGATCTCGGCGCGCCAGCCGGGCCCGACCAGCGTGGAGGTCTCGTCCTCGGCGATGATCGCGGGGCCGTCGAGCGTCGCGCCGGGCGCGAGCGACGTGCGCTCGTAGATCGCCCAGTCGGCGACCGCGCCGGTGACGGTGTCGCGCACCGCCTGGCGGCGCGCGGCCGCGGCGGGTGCCGGCGCCGGCGCGGCCCGCGCCGGCGCGGGGGGCTGCGGCACGGTCGCCACCGTCACGGCGAAGGAGAGGATCTCGACATCCGACCCCGGCACCGGCCGGTCGTAGAACGCGGCGTAGAGTCGGTCGTACTCGGCGCGGATGGCGGCGACATCCGCCTCGGTCAACGGCCGCGCCGGGATCGGCACCGCGATCTCGTGGCCCTGGCCGACATAGCGCATGTAGCCGACCCGGTGCTCCTCGGTCCGCTGCCCTCCGGCGCCGAGGGCGACGATCGCGGCTGCCTCCGCCTGCATCTCCGCGAGCAGCGCGTTCGCCGCGGCGAGGTCGAAGCTCGCGAAGCGCTGGTAGAGGCTGCGCACCACCTCGTAGGCGACGGGCGCGCGCAGGAAGCCGATCGCGCTGCCCACCCCGGCGCCGGACGGCACCAGCACGCGGCGGATGCCGATCTTCTCGGCCACGCGGTAGGCGTGCACCGGTCCGCCGCCGCCGAAGGCGATCAGCGTGCGGCCCTCCAGGGTCTTGCCGGACTCGATCGCGTGCACGCGCGCGGCGTTCGCCATGTTCTCGTCCACCATCTCGACCACGCCGAGGGCCGCCATGGCCGGATCCAGGCCGAGACGATCGCCCACATGCGCGACGAGCGCGGCCCGCGCGACCTCGGGCTGCAGCGCCAGCCTGCCGCCGGCGAAGCGGTCCGGGTCGTAGCGGCCGAGCACGAGATTGGCGTCCGTCACCGTCGGCTTGTCCCCGCCGCGGCCGTAGCAGGCGGGGCCCGGATCGGCGCCCGCGCTCTCGGGACCGACGGCGATCCGCCCCAGCGCGTCGACATGCGCGATCGACCCGCCGCCCGCGCCGATCTCCACCATCTCGATCACCGGGATGCGCAGGGGCAGCCCCGAGCCCTTCTTGAACCGCCCGACGCGGGCGACCTCGAAGCTGCGCGAGGTCTGCGGCCGGTAGCCGTCGATGAGGCAGACCTTCGCGGTCGTGCCCCCCATGTCGTAGGAGAGCACGTCCGCGATGGCGCATTCGCGCGCGACCGTGGCGGCGAAGATCGCCCCGCCCGCGGGCCCGGACTCGACCAGGCGGATCGGGAAGCGGCACGCGGTCTCGACCGTGGTGAGCCCGCCGCCCGAGAGCATCAGGAACAGCGGGGCACGGATGCCGAGGTCGCGCAGCCCGCTCTCCAGCCGCGTGAGGTAGCGGCTCATCAGCGGCTGCACGTAGGCGTTCGCGACCGTGGTGGAGAAGCGCTCCCACTCGCGCATCTCGGGCGAGACCTCGGAGGAGAGGCTGATCGGGATGTCCGGCAGCGCCTCGGCGAGGATCGCGCGCGCGCGGCGCTCGTGCGTTGGATTGACGAAGGCGTGCAGGAAGCCGATCGCGATCGCCTCGACCCCTTCCGCCTTCAGCGTCGGCACGAGCGCGCTCAGGCCCGCCTCGTCGAGCGGGCGCAGCACATGGCCTTCGTTGTCGAGCCGTTCCGCGACGGTCAGACGCAGCCGGCGCGGCACCAGGGGCTCGGGCAGCACGATCTGCAGGTCGTACTGGTCGTAGCGCGCCTCGTTGCCGAGGGCCAGCACGTCGCGGAACCCCTCGGTGGTGATGAGCGCGGTCTTCGCCCCCTTGCGTTCGATCAGCGCGTTGGTCGCGAGCGTGGTGCCGTGGATGACGATCGCGAGGTCGGAAGGCGCGAGCGCGGCCTGGGCCAGGATCGCGCGCACGCCCTCCATCACGCCCTGTTCGGGCGCGGCCGGCGTGGTCAGCACCTTGGCGGTCCAGCGCCGCACGCCGTCCTCGAGCGCGAGATCGGTGAAGGTGCCGCCGATATCGACGGCGAGGCGCGCGCTCACGCCGAGGCCTCCGCCATCCAGCGCTGCAGCACCGCGGCGGCCTGCGCGAAATCCTCCATCCGCATGTCCTCGTCCGGGTTGTGGCTGCCGTTCTGGTTGCGCACGAAGATCATCCCCGCCGGGATGCCGGCGGCCGCGAAGGCGGCCGCGTCGTGCCCGCCGCCCGAGGGCATCAGCCTGTGCGCGATGCCGAGATCGCGCGCCGCCCTGGCGAGCCCCTCGCGCAGGGACGCATCCATCAGTCCGGGCTGCGACCCGGTCTCCGGCCCCAGCGCGAAGCGCACGCCGCGGCGCGCCTCGATCTCCGGCACCATCCGGTGCAGGGCCGCGAAGAGGGCATCGCAGTGGGCGCGCTCGATGCTGCGCACGTCGAGTTCGAACCGCGCCTCGCCGGCGATCTTGGTGAAGCCCGCCTCCGCCGTCGTCGCCAGCACGCAGAAGGTGCAGACGAGTTCGCGGCCCTGCGCGTCGAGCCGCGCCCATTCCTCGTCGAGGCGGTGCGCGAGTTCGGCGAGCGCGATCGCGGCGTCGTGGCGGTACCGGCGTGGCGTCGCACCCGAGTGGTCGTACCTGCCGAGCACGCGGGCGGCGCGCAGGCGGCGCGAACCGGGAATGCCGGTGACGATGCCGACGGGGATCCCCTCCGCCTCCAGCACCGGCCCCTGCTCGATGTGCAGCTCGACGAAGGCGGCCACGCGCTCGCGCGTCAGGCTCGCGCGTCCCGCACGCGCGGCCTCGGGATCGAACCCCTCCTCGGCCATGTGCTCGGCGAGCGTCCGCCCGCTGTCGCGGCGGCGGACCTCGAGCTCCCCGGGCGCCAGCCGGCCGAGCGCGCCGCGGCTGCCGGGATAGGAGACCGGGAACCACGATCCCGCCTCCTCGGCGCGGATCGCCATCACGGTGACGTCGCGGCCCGGGGTGAAGCCGGCCCGCACCATGCCCGCGACCGCGGCGAGCCCGGCCACCACGCCTGCCGCGCCGTCGTAGTTGCCGCCGCGCGCGACACTGTCGAGATGGCTGCCGACGACCAGCTTCGGCGCGGCGCGGTCCGCGCCGGGCAGGGTGAGGAAGCGGTTGCCCATGTGGTCGGTCGCGATCTCGAGGCCGAGTGTGGCCGCCTCGCCGAGCACGATCTCGTGCGCGATCCGCTCGCCCGGCCCGTAGGCCTCGCGCGTGATGCCGACACCGTCATGGGTGCGCGCGCGCAGCGCGGCGAACAGGCGCGCCGCCAGATCGAGGTCCGGCATCAGGTTGGCGCGCATCTCAGCCCCCGTCGGTGGCGGCCGGCGGCGTCACGGCGCGCATCCACGATCGGCGCGGGTCGCGGCCGGCCGCATCGCCTCAGATCGCGCGGACGTTGCCGCCGTCCACGCGGATGATGCTGCCGGTGATGTAGGAGGCCTTCTCGGAGGCGAGGAACGCCGCCACCGCGCCGTACTCCTCCGGCGTGCCGTAGCGCTTCGCCGGGATCGTCTGGGCGACGCGCTGCATCGCCTCCTCGATCGAGATGCCCTCCCTCTTCGCCCGTCCGGCCGCGGTGTCGCGCGAGCGGTCGGTCAGGATCGAACCGGGGGCGAGGATGTTGCAGGTCACGCCGTCGGCGGCGACCTCGGCCGCGAGGGTCTTGTTCCAGCCGACGATCGCGGCGCGCAGCGTGTTCGAGAGCACCATGTTGGGCAGCGGCTGCACCATGCCGGAACTGCCGACGGTGATGATGCGGCCCCATTTGCGCTCGCGCATCGCCGGCAGGAGCCGCATGGCGAGGCGGATCGGGGCCACCACCATCTTGACGAACTGGGCCTTGAGCTCGTCGAGCGAGAGCTCGACCGCCGGCCCGACCGGCGGGCCGCCGTGGTTCAGCACGACGATGTCGACCCCGCCCATGCGCAGCACCGCCTCGTCGGCGAGCGCGTCCATGCCCGCCTCGTTCGCGACATCGGCCGCAACCGCGAAGGCCGGCACGCCGTTCTTCGCGCTCATCGCCGCGGCGAGCGCCTTCAGCGCCGCCTCGTCGCGGCTTGCCACCGTGACGGTCGCGCCCTCGGCGGAGAGCGCCTCGGCGGTCGCGCGGCCCAGCCCCTTCGACGCGCCCATCACCAGCGCGCGCCTGCCCTTCAGTCCGAGATCCATGTCCGCTCCCCGATCACGAGGCGGCGCATCCTACGCGCCGGGGGCAGCAGGGCAAGGGGCCTGGACAAGGGGCGGCCTGCGCTGGCAGGAGGCCGGCCGAACGAGACCGAGGGGGATCGAGGATGAGCCCGGCAGGGAAGCCCGCGCTGCTGCCGACCCGCGCCTTTCCGCGCGACGTGATGGCACGCGCACGGCGCGACTACACCGTGCTCGCCGAGAACGCGGAGGATCGCGTGCTCGCGGCGGAGGAGCTGCTGCGCCGCGCCGCGGGGGCCGAGGCGATCCTCTGTGCCGCCGGCGATCCGCTGCATGCCGGGACGATCGCGCGCCTGCCGGCGAGCCTGCGCGCGATCGCCACCTTCTCGGCCGGTCTCGACCACATCGATCTCGCCGCCGCCCGCGCGCGCGGCATCGTCGTGACCAACACGCCCGACGTGCTGACCGAGGCGACGGCCGAGCTGACGATGCTGCTGATCCTCGCCGCCGCGCGCCGCGCCGGCGAGGGCGAACGGCTGGTGCGCTCGGGGCAGTGGCAGGGCTGGGCGCCGACCCAGCTTCTGGGCATGCAGGTGAGCGGCAAGCGGCTCGGCATCCTCGGCATGGGACGGATCGGCCGGGCGGTCGCGCGCATGGCGCGCGGGTTCCGCATGGCGGTGCACTACCACAACCGCAACCGGCTCGACCCCGCGCTCGAGGACGGCGCGACGTATCACGGCGACCCCGCCTCGATGCTGGCCGCGATCGACATCCTCGCCCTGACGGCGCCGGGCGGGGAGAGTCTCCGCGGATGGCTGAACGCGGAACGGATCGCGCTCCTGCGCCCAGGGGCGGTGGTGGTGAACTCGGGCCGCGGCAGCCTCGTGGACGACGCGGCGCTGATCGCGGCGCTGAAGACCGGCCACGTCGCCTTCGCGGGCCTGGACGTGTACGACAACGAGCCGCGCCTCCACCCCGGCTATCTCGACTGCCCGAACGCCGTCCTGCTGCCGCATCTCGGCAGCGCGACCGTCGAGGCGCGCAACGCGATGGGGTTCCGCGCGCTCGACAATCTCGACGCCGTGTTCGCCGGGCGCGAGCCGCCCGACCGGGTGGCGTAGCCCGGGACTACGCCGCCCGGATCGCGGCGAGGAAGCGCGCCACCTCGTCCTTCAGCGTCGCCGCCTCGCCGGTCAGCGCGTTCGCCGCCTCCAGCACCTGCGCCGCCTGGCCGCCGGCCTGATCCACCGCCTGCGTCACCGCGCCGATGGTGGACGACACCTCGGAGGTGCCCACCGCCGCCTGCTGCACCGACCGCGCGATCTCCTGCGTCGCGGCCCCCTGCTGCTCCACCGCCGCGGCGATCGAGGTGGCGATCGCGTTCATCCGCCCGATCGTCTCGCCGATCGAGCGGATCGCGCGCACCGCGGCATCCGTCGCGCCCTGCATGGCCGCGATCTGCGCCGCGATCTCCTCGGTCGCCTTGGCGGTCTGGCTGGCGAGGTTCTTCACCTCGGACGCGACCACGGCGAAGCCCTTGCCCGCCTCGCCCGCGCGCGCCGCCTCGATCGTCGCGTTCAGCGCGAGCAGGTTGGTCTGCCCGGCGATGTCGCTGATCAGCCGCACCACGTCGCCGATCCTGGCGGCCGCCTCGGCGAGCCCCTTCACCGTCCCGTCGGTCGCCTCGGCCTCCTGGGCCGCGCGCGAGGCGATGGCGGAGCTCTCGGCCACCTGGCGGCTGATCTCCTGCACCGAGGCGGCGAGCTCCTCGGCCGAGGCGGCGACCGTCTGCACGTTCGCGCTCGCCTGCTCGGTCGCCGCCGCGACCGCGACCGCGCGCTTGCCGGTGTCGGAGGCGACCGCGGAGAGCGCCTCGGCCGTGCCGCGCATCTCCTCGGCCGCCTGCGCCACCGACCGGGCCACCTTGCCGACGGTATCCTCGAACGCGTCGGCCATGCGCGCCTGCGCCGTCATCACGGTCCAGCTCAGCATCGCGCCCACATAGGCGCCGGCCTTGTCGGTGATCGCGCTCACGCGCAGCGCGATCGTCTCGGGCCCGAGCTGCATGCGCGCCGCATGGGGCAGGCGGGCCGGATCGGCGATGACCGCGCGCACCCGATCCGGATCGCGGTGCAGCACGTCGATGCTCTGGCCGACCAGCGCATCCGCCTTGATCCTGAGGACGCCCTCGAGCCCCGCGATCAGCCGCCGCGACTCGGCATTGGCGTAGCTGATGCGGAAATCGTCGCGCGGGTCGGCGACCATCACGGCGGTCGGCAGCTGCTCGAGCATCTGGCCCTGGGCGAAGGCGCGCTCGACCTCGCCCTTCAGCCGTTCGGTCGCCTCGGCGATGCGGCCGATCTCGTCGCGCCGTCCCTGGAAGCCGACCGCGAAGCCCGTCTCGCCCCCGGCGATGCGCGCGAGCGCCTCGGTGATCGCGCGGATCGGCCGGGCGATCGCGCGCGAGGTGAGGAATGCGCCGAGCACCATCAGCGCGGCGATGCCGGCCGCCAGCATGATCACGCTCGCCCGCACCTGCACCGCCTCGGCATGGGCGGCCGCATCCGCCGCCGCCTGTTCCGCCGCGTAGGCCGACGCCAGGCGATCGAGCAGATCCCCGAGCCGCTCCTGCAGGGGCTCGATCACGCCGGCGCGGTGCTTGACGATCTGGTCGGTGAAGCCCGCGAGCATGGTGGTCGCCGCCGAGAGGTCGCTCAGCGCCTGGTCGAAATCGGCGATCTCGCCGCGCAGGCTGTTCGAGACGGCAACCCCCTGGGCCCCGCGCATGTGCACCCGCGCGGTCGCGATCGCGCGCCGCATGGTGGCGACGTGGCTCTCATGGCCGGCGGCGAGGAAGCGCAGCGCCGCGAGCTGGAGTTCCGCCACCGCCTTGTTCACCTCGAGCAGGCGGTTCTTGAGCTCGCCCTCCTCCACCGGCGCGAGCCCGTCGAGCTCGACCGCGCCGATCACGCTCTCGGCCCGCATCGCGAAGTCGCGCCCGCGCGGGATGAAGGAGTCGTCGCGCGTGGTGATCAGGCGGTTGCGCAGCTCCGCCGCCTGATCCAGCGCCTCGCCGTAGGCGGCGACGGTCCCGCGCGTCTCCTCGAGCAGGCCGCGGCGGTCAGGGTCGGTCTCCGCGGCCAGCACGGGGGCGAGCGCCGCTGCGGCGCCGCGCAGGAGTTCGCGGCCGCGATCGCGCGCGGCCGCCACCGCCTCGCGGGTCTGCGCCGCCTCGACATCGCGCTCCGCTGCCGGCACGGCCTGCAGCGTGGCCACCGTGCGGCGCACGGCGATCTCGTTTCCGACCGCCGCCGCGTGCTGCTCGCCAGCCCTGCCGATCGCGCCGAGGCCGAGCAGCACCGCCGCGACCAGGCCCGCCGTCAGCACCAGCGTCACCCCGGCCGACAGGGCCAGCTTGCCGGCAATCGGCAGGTTCCTCAGCACCTTCATCGTCCACTCCGCCATCCTCGATGGCGGGGCACCATGGCGGCGGGTCGTTAATCCCCGGCTAATCGGCCGAGATCGAAACCGCTTCGTTGCCGTTCCGGTCAGGCCACCGGGGCGATCGCCTCGCGGCGGAGCTGCACGGCGAGATCCTCGAGCGCGCGGGCGAAGCGGTCGAGCATCTCGTCGATCTCGGCCCTGGTGATGATCAGCGGCGGCGAGAAGCCGATGCTGTCCAGCACCATGGAGCGCAGGATCAGGCCGTGCCTCTCGCCATGCTTGACGAGCTTCGGCCCCACCTTGCGGGCGGGCGGGAAGTTGCGCCGCGCGGCCTTGTCCTCGACCAGCTCGACTGCGCCGATCAGCCCCACGCCCCGCACCTCGCCGACCAGGGGGTGGTCGCGGAAGCGGCGGCGGAGTTCGTCCTGGAAGTAGGGACCCACCTCGCGCACATGGCCGACGATGTCGATCTCGTCGTAGATCCTCAGCGTCTCGATCGCCACCGCCGCCGGCACCGGATGGCCCGAGTAGGTGAAGCCGTGGCCGAAGGTGCCGATCTCGTGGCTCTTGGCGGCGAGCGCTTCGAACACCCGCTCGTTCACCATCACCGCCGAGATCGGCAGGAAGGAGTTCGAGAGCGCCTTGGCGCAGACCAGGATGTCGGGCTCGAGCCCGAAGGTCTGGCTGCCCCAGTAGTTGCCGGTGCGGCCGAAGCCGCAGATCACCTCGTCCGCGACCAGCAGGATGTCGTGCTTCCTCAGCACCGGCTGGATCGCCTGGAAATAGCCGCGCGGCGGCACGACCACGCCGCCCGCGCCCTGGACCGGCTCGCAGAACATCGCCGCGATCGTCTCGGGACCCTCGGCGAGGATCAGCTTCTCGAGCTCCTCGGCGCAGCGGGCCGAGAACTGCTCCTCGGTCTCGCCCTCGCGCCCCTCGTGGTAGAAGGTCGGGCAGAGCGTGTGGATGAAGCCCGGCAGCGGCACGTCGAACGCCTTGTGGTTGGCCGCCTGGCCGGTGACCGAGGCGGCGGCGACGGTGATGCCGTGGTAGCCGCGCACCCGGCCGATGATCTTCTTCTTCCCGGGCCGCCCCCAGGCGTTGTTGGCGTACCAGATCATCTTGATCGCGGTGTCGTTCGCCTCGGAGCCCGAGTTGGCGAAGAACACCTTGCTCATCGGCACCGGGGCGCGCTGGATCAGCATCTCGGCGAGGTCGATCATCGGCGCGTGGGAACGGCCGGTGAAGCCGTGGTAGAAGGGCAGCTCGCGCATCTGCTTCACGGCCGCCTGCACCAGCCGCTCGTTGTCGAAGCCCAGGGCGGCGCACCAGAGCCCCGCCACGGTCTCGATGTATTCCTTGCCCGCGTCGTCATAGACCCGCACGCCCTTGCCGCGCGCGATCACCAGCGGTCCGGTCTCCTGATGCGCCTGCAGGTCGGTGTAGGGATGCAGCACGTTGGCGATGTCGCGCGCGGCGGCGCTGTTGGCGGCATGGGGCGGGGTCATGCGGGTCTCCTCGGTCGGTGCGGGCACTCTAGGCCGGCGCGGCAGGGCGCGGAACCCCGGCCGGGGCTTGCCTCTGCCCGGCGCGCGTGGTGAACCTGACCGCTGACGGAGGAGGGCCAGCCCATGACCGTTGCCGTTCCCCATGCCAGCCACTGGGGCGCCTTCGACGCGCTGGTCGAGGGGGGGCGGGTCGCCGCCGTGCGGCCCTTCGCGCGCGACCGCTTCCCCGGCTCGCTGATCGCGAGCGTGCCCGACATCGTCCATGCGCCCTCGCGCATCGACCGGCCCTATGTGCGCAGGGGCTGGCTCAGGGGCGAGCGGGCGGGCGCGCCGCGTGGCGGCGATCCCTTCGTGCCGGTGGACTGGGACAGGGCGATCCGCCTGGTCGCCGGGGAGATCGACCGGGTGCGGCGGGCGCACGGCAACACCGCGATCTTCGGCGGCTCCTACGGGTGGTCCAGCGCGGGGCGGTTCCACCACGCGCGCACCCAGCTCCATCGCTGCCTGAACACCCTGGGCGGCTGCACCGGCCAGCTCACCAACTACTCCTACGCCGCCGGCATGACGCTGATGCCGCACATCGTCGGCACCAACGACTGCATCACCGGCCCGGCGACCGACTGGCCCGCGATCATCGCGAACGCGCGCGTGCTGCTCTGCTTCGGGGGCCTGCCGCTGAAGAACGGCGAAGTCTGCTCGGGTGGTGCCGGCGAGGGCCAGTACCGGCGCTGGCTGCGCGAGGCGGGCTCGGCGGGCCTGCGCGTCGTCAACGTCTCGCCGCTCGCCCAGGACGCGCCGGATTTCCTGCGCGCCGAATGGCTGCCGATCAGGCCGGGCACCGACACCGCGCTGATGCTGGCGCTGGCCCACGTGATCGTGGCCGAGGGGCGCGAGGACAAGGCGTTCCTCGCCACCCACTGCACCGGCTGGGACCGGCTCCGGGCCTATCTCCTGGGCGAGACCGACGGGCAGCCGAAGACGCCCGGCTGGGCCGCGCCCATCACCGGCATCGCGCCGGAGACGACCATGGCACTCGCGCGCGCGATCGCGACCGAGCCCACCATGATCACCGCCGCCTGGTCGATCCAGCGCCAGGACTACGGCGAGCAGCCCTACTGGATGACGGTGGCGCTCGCCGCGATCACCGGCGGCATCGGCCGGCCGGGCACGGGCTTCGCGTTCGGCTACGGCTCGATCAACGGCGTCGGCAACCCGCGCCACGACCTGCCGGTGCCCGCGCTCTCGGCCGGACGCAACCCGACGGGGCTGTTCATCCCGGTCGCGCGCGTCACCGACATGCTGGAGAAGCCGGGCGGGATCTGCGAGTACAACGGCAGGCGCATCGTCTACCCCGACACGAAGCTGATCTGGTGGGCGGGCGGCAATCCGTTCCATCACCACCAGGACCTCAACCGCTTCCTGCGCGCCTGGGCGCGCGCCGAGACCATCGTCATCAACGAGCCCTGGTGGACCGCCCTCGCGCGCCACGCCGACATCGTGCTGCCCGCCACCACCACGCTCGAGCGCAACGACATCGCGGCCTCGTCGCGCGACCGGTTCGTGCTGGCGATGAGGCAGGCGATCCCGCCGCAGGCCCAGGCGCGTGACGACTTCGCGATCCTCGCCGACATCTGCGACGCGCTCGGCCTGCGCGACCGCTTCACCGAACAGCGCGACGAGGCCGCCTGGCTCCGCCACCTCTACGACACCGCGCGCGCGGGCTGGACCGCTTCGGGGGTCGAGACGCCCGACTTCGACGGGTTCTGGGAGGCGGGGTTCCTCGAGTTCACCCCGCCCGAACGCCCCTTCGTGCTGTTCGAGGGGTTCCGCGCCGATCCCTATGCCGATCCCCTGAACACGCCGTCCGGCAAGATCGAGCTCTACAGCGAGACGATCGCGGGCTTCGGCTACGACGACTGCCCGGGCCACCCGGTCTGGAAGGAACCGAAGGAGTGGCTCGGCGCGCCTGCGGCCGCGCGCTACCCGCTGCACCTGCTGTCGTTCCAGCCGGCGACCCGGCTGCACGGCCAGCTCGACCAGGGCCGCGTCAGCCTCGCCTCCAAGGTGGCGGGACGCGAGCCGGTCCTGATCGGTCCTGCGGATGCCGCCGCGCGCGGGATCAAGACGGGCGACGTGGTGCGCATCTTCAACGACCGCGGCGCCTGTCTGGGCGGCGCGGTGGTGACCGAGGGGATCCTGCCGGGCGTGGTGGCGATGGCGACCGGCGCCTGGCTCGACCCGCTCGAGCCCGGCGCGCCAGGATCGCTCTGCGTGCACGGCAACCCGAACGTGCTGACCCGCGACGAGGGCACCTCGCGCCTCGGCCAGGGGCCGGTGGCGCAGTCCTGCCTCGTCGAGATCGAGCGCTGGACGGAACCCGTCCCGCCGGTCCGCGTTCACGCCCCGCCACCGATCGAGGAGGCCTGATGCTCGGACGCCGCGCCCTGCTCGCCGCCGGCGCCGCCGCGGTCGCGGCGCCGGCCGTCGCCCAGTCGATCGTCTCGGACGTCGCCGATGTCAGCCAGCCCGTGATGCTGGATGACCGCATCGCACGCGGCTACCGCCGCGACGTCCTGATCCGCTGGGGCGACCGGGTGGCGTTCGACGCGCCGGCCTGGAACCCCGAGGTGCCGACGGCGCAGGGGGCCGCGTCGCAGTTCGCCTGGGACGCCCGCGTGGTCGCGCTGGTGCAGCCGCCGCCGGCGGCGGACGGCGTGCCCCGGCTGGTGCTGGTCGCGACCCATGCGCGCATCGATCCGGTGATGGCGTTCCCGGCCGAACGGCCGATGCCCGAGCTCGAACAGGGCATGGTCGGCGCCTCGCTGGTCAATCTCGAGTTCCTCGGCGGCCGCTGGGTGGTGGTGGACGGCGGCTTCCAGGCGCGCCGCCTCACCGCCACCACGCTCTGCCGCATCGCCGGACCGGCGGCCGGCCATGCGCGGCTGCGCACCGACGCGGATCCGGCCGGCATGGCCGCGCGCGGCCTGCTGCGCGCCGAGGGCGGCTGCGCGACGCCCTGGGGGACGGTGCTGCTGGCCGAGGGCGATGCCACCGCGGAGCTCGCCGCCTGGCGCGGCGGCATCGCGAACGAAGCGAACCGGTTCGGCTGGCTGGTCGAGCTCGATCCGCTGAACCCGACCGCGGTGCCGGCGAAGCGCACCGCGCTCGGCCGTTTCCCCAAGGACAGCGTGGCGGTGGCGCGCACCGCGGACGGACGGCCGGTGGTCTACCTGACGGAGGCGCGCGCCGACGGTTTCCTCTACCGTTTCATCGCCGCGCGGGCGCCCGACGGCGCGACGGCGGAGGCGAACGGGGCCCTTCTGGACGAGGGCAGCCTCGCGGTCGCCCAGGTGGAGGGCGCGACGCTGCGGTGGCGCGACCTGCCGGCCACGGCGGAGGCGCTGATCGAGGCGCGCGCCGCTGCGGAAGCCGTCGGAGCGACGCCGTTCGACCGCCCGGCCGGGCTCGCCGTGCACGCCGACGGCCGGCTCTTCCTCGCCTGCCGCGGCACCCCGCAGCGCAGCGCGCGCACGGATGCGCTCAATCCGCGCCCGATCAACTCCTTCGGCCATGTGGTCGAGCTCATGCCGGCGAACGGCGACCACGCGGCGGAGACGGCGTCCGGCGCGGTGCTGATCCTGGGCGGCGATCCGCACCAGCCGGGTGCCACCGCCCGCTACGGCGCCGGCACGCAGGTCTGGCTCGCCGCCCCCGCGGTGCTGGAACTCGACCGGGCGGGGCGGCTCCTGATCGGCACCGCGCAGAGCGGGCTGCAGCGCAGCACCGGGATCGCGGACGGGATCTTCCTGTGCGGAACCCGGCCGGGCGCGAGCCGGGGCGTGCTGAACCTGCTCTACGCCGCGCCGCGCGCGGCCGCGATCGGCGGGATCCGGCTCACACCCGACGGCGCGACCCTGGTCGCGGCGGTGCGCACGCCGGGGGCGGAGCCGGGCGCGAGCTTCACCCGGCCGGCGACGCGCTGGCCGTCGTTCCAGCCGGGCGAGCCGCCGCGCAGCACCGTGATCGCGATCGCGCGCGAGGCCGGCGGGCCGATCGGCGGCTGATACCCGGCCGACAACGGTTCGACCTTTGCCGGCCGGGCATCAGGCCTTGGTCTTGCGCGCGGCCGCCCCTTGAGCCCCGCGCGCCATACCCTCCGCACAAAGGTCAAACCCTTGTGCTCCGGGTATGAGATCCGGCGCCCGGGGATCGCGATCCGGCGATCTGCGCGCTTGTCATTTGAACGCAACGTCTTCGTCACGCGACCATCACGACGCGCTGATACCGTTCCCGCGCACAACGACCTGGGGAACGGAGCCATGCCCGACACGCTGCCGCCGGCGGTGCCGGCCGACCACGTCGCGATCGATGCGTCGGAGGATATCGGCGTCAACACCTCGACCGAACCCTCGATCGGCACGCTGATCGAGCGCCGCCTGTCGCGCCGCGCGGCGATCCTCGGCCTCGCCGGCACGGCGGCCGCGGCGACGCTGACGGACCAGCTCCTCGCCTGCGCCGCCAACCTCGCCGCGGCGCAGGCGGCGGGGCCGTCGACGCTGTCGTTCCGGGAGATCGCGCATCAGCTCGGCGAACGCGACGCGGTGGCGGCCGGCTACGAGATGCAGGTGCTGCTGCGCTGGGGCGACCCGATCCTCGACGGCGCGCCGGAGTTCGATCCGAAGGCGCTCACCCCCGACAGCCAGCGGCGCCAGTTCGGCTACAACTGCGACTATCTCGACTTCTTCCCGCTGCCCAAGGGGTCGAACAGCTCCGATCACGGCCTGCTCGTGGTGAACCACGAGTACACCAATACCGGGCTGATGTTCGCGGGGCTCGGCGCGGGTCGGGCGGCGCGCGACAAGGTGACGCGCGAGCAGGCGGCGATCGAGATCGCCGCGCACGGCGCGAGCGTGGTGGAGATCCGGCGCGAGAACGGCCGCTGGCGCGCCGTGAAGGAGAGCCGCTTCAACCGGCGCATCGACGGCGAGACGCGGATCCGCATCAGCGGACCCGCGGCCGGCCACGCCAAGATGAAGACCTCCTACGACAGCACCGGCACGATGGTTCACGGCACGCTGAACAACTGCGCCGGCGGCAACACCCCGTGGGGCACCGTGCTGATCGCGGAGGAGAACTTCAACGGATATTTCGGCGGCGATCCCGAGAAGACGCCCCACGCGGCGAGCTTCAAGCGCTACGGCATCACGAAGGCATCCTGGTACGGCTGGGTGAACCATTTCGACCGGTTCAATGTCGAGAAGGAGCCGAACGAGCCCTATCGCTTCGGCTGGATCGTCGAGTTCGATCCCTACGATCCGGCCTCGGTGCCGGTGAAGCGCACCGCGCTCGGCCGGTTCAAGCACGAAGGCTGCCACCACGCGGTGAACCGCGACGGGCGCGTCGTGATCTACATGGGCGACGACGAGCGGTTCGACTACGTCTACCGCTTCGTCACCGCGAGGCCCTGGAACCCCAACGATCCGGCCGCCAATCGCGACCTGCTCGACGAGGGCGTGCTCTCGGTCGCGCAGTTCCGCGACGACGGCACGGTGGCGTGGCTGCCGCTGATCCACGGCCACGGCCCGCTCACGGCGGAGAACGGCTTCACGAGCCAGGCGGACGTGCTGCTCGAGACGCGCCGCGCGGCCGACCTGCTCAAGGCGACGCCGATGGACCGGCCCGAGGATGTCGAGCCGAACCCGGTGACGGGCCGGGTCTACGTGATCCTGACCAACAACAGCCGCCGCAGGGAGGACCAGGTGAACCGGGCCAATCCGCGCGCGGCGAACGCGCACGGCCACGTCATCGAGATCATCCCGCCCGGCGCCGGCACGGAGGCGGTCGATCACGCCGCGGACACGATGCGCTGGGAGATGTTCCTGGTCGCGGGCAAGCCGGGCATCGACCCGGGGTCGCGCTACCACCGGGCGACCAGCGAGCACGGCTGGCTCTCCTGCCCTGACAACTGCGCCTTCGACAAGAAGGGACGGATCTGGATCGCGACCGACGGCGCCAACTCCGCCGCGGGCGTCGCCGACGGGCTCTACGCCGCCGACACCGGCGGACCCGGCCGCGCGCTGACGCGGCTGTTCTACCAGGCGCCGATCGGCGCCGAGGTGTGCGGCCCGCTGTTCACGCCCGACAACACCACGCTGTTCCTGGCGATCCAGCACCCGGGCGAGACCGCCGACAGCACCTTCGAGACTCCATCCACGCGCTGGCCGGACTTCGCCGCGGACACCCCGCCGCGGCCGAGCGTGATCGCGATCATGAAGACGGGCGGCGGCGAGATCGGCAGCTGACCGCGCGCCACGCGCCCGCCGGGCGGTCCGGCGGGCGCGTCGGGTTCAGCCCCGGCGCACGACCGCACGCGGATCGAGCGCGTCGGCCAGCGCGTCGCCCGCGAAGTTGGTCGCGACCACCGTGACGAAGATCGCAAGCCCGGGCCACACCGCGGCCATGGGGGCGGCGAAGGCGAGCTCCTGCGCGTTCGCCAGCATGTTGCCCCAGGACGGCGTCGGCGGCTGGATGCCGAGGCCGAGGAACGAGAGCACGCTCTCGACCAGGATCACGTTGCCGACGGTGAGGGTGGTCGCCACCGCGACATGGGCCGCGAGATTCGGCGCGACGTGCCGCCACAGGAGGCGCGGGGCCGAGGCGCCGAGGGCAAGGGCGGCGCGCACATAGTCCATGCGCAGGATCGCCAGAGCCGCACCGCGGGTGATGCGCGCCACCTTCACCCAGCCGAAGATCGCGATGATGACGACGATGCGGAGCAGGTCGAGGGCGGCGACGTCGCGCGGCAGGCCGAGCTGCGCCGGATCGACCGCGGCGAGCACGATCAAGAGCGGCAGCGCCGGCAGCGCGAGCAGCCCGTCGGCGAGCCGCATCAGCACGGCGTCGACCAGGCCGCCGAACCAGGCCGCGGCGAGTCCGATCGCGAGCCCGATCGCGGCGGAGGCCAGGGCGGCGGCGAGCCCGACGGCGAGCGAGACGCGCGCGCCGTAGAGCAGGCGCAGGAGGACGTCGCGGCCGAGCTCGTCGGTGCCGAGCGGGTGCGTCGCCGAGGGCGGCAGGAAGCGGTTGAGGAGATCCGGCGCGAACGGATCGTGGCCGATCGCCTCGGCGACCAGCGGCGCGCTCAGCGCCGCGGCGACGAGGGCGAGCAGGATCACCGCGGAGGCCACGCCGGCGCGGTGGGCGAGGAAGCGGGCCAGCGCGCGGCTGCTCATTGTCTGACGCGCGGATCAATGGCGAGCTGCGCGAGGTCGGCGAGCAGGTTGGCGGCAAGGGTGACGATCGCGGTCAGCATCAGCGCGAGGAGGGCGAGGTTGTAGTCGTTGCCGAGGATGGCGTCGTAGATCAGCTTGCCCATGCCCGGCCAGGCGAAGACCGTCTCGACGACGAGCGCTCCCGAGACGAGGGTGGCGAAGTCCAGCCCGGCGATGGTGACGATCGGGATCGCGGCGTTCGGCAGGGCGTGGTGCAGGAGCACACGGCGTTCCGGTGCGCCCTTGGCACGCGCGGTGCGGATGTAGAGGTCGCCGAGCGCGTCGATCATGGCGGCGCGGGTCTGCCGGGCGTAGCTCGCGAGTCCGAGCACGGTGAGGGTCGCCCCCGGCAGGGCGAGGTGGCGGAGCCAGGCGGCGAGGCCCGGGGTGTCGGGCGGGCCGCCGGCGGGCAGCCAGCCGAGGGTGACGGCGAACAGGATGATGAGGAGGATGCCGAGCCAGAACGACGGCAGCGAGATGCCGGCGAAGGCGATGGCGTTGACGGCGTAGTCGAGCGCGCCGCGCGGCCGGCGGGCGGCGAGCACGCCGAGCGCGATGCCGATCGCGGCGGAGAGGAGGGTGGTCGGCAGCAGCAGCGCGAGCGAATTGAGCAGGGCGTTGCCGAGCACCTCGTGCGCGGGTGCCGCGAACAGGCGCGAGAACCCGAACTGCCCTTGCAGCGCGCCGGAGGCCCAGGCGAGGTAGCGGCTGGTCAGCGGCTGGTCGAGACCGTGCAGCGCGCGCAGCCGCGCGGCGTCCTCGGCGGAGAGGCGCGGGTCGCCGGCGATGGCGAGATCGATCGGATCGCCGGGCATGAGCCCGATCAGCGCATAGGCGGCGAAGGACAGGATCGCGACAGTGACGGCGCCCTGAAGCAGGCGCTGGCCGATCAGCCTGAGCATCGCTGGGGGTCCGGGGCCTCAGGCCCCGGGCGGGGGTGCAGGGGGCGAGGCCCCCTGCGTCACTGAGTTGCCTTCCATTGCTCGACCCACAGCGACGAGGGCGCGAGATGTCCGGTCGGTCGCACGCCCTCGAGCCAGCGCGGCCAGATGTGGGCGTCGGAGCGGA
The DNA here is from genome assembly GCF_006704265.1 of Elioraea sp. Yellowstone. GTDB lineage: Bacteria > Pseudomonadota > Alphaproteobacteria > Acetobacterales > Acetobacteraceae > Elioraea. The sequence goes on from NZ_VIKA01000038.1 coordinate 22,496, forward strand.
AGAACAGGGGCAGCACGGGCCGCTCGGTCATGTAGATCTCCTGCACGCGGCGCCACATCGGCCGTCGTTCCTCCCGGTCGAGGGTGAGGGGCAGGGCCTCGATCAGCTCGTCCATCTCGGCGTTCTTGAAGCCGGTGTAGTTCTGGCCCGACCAGTTGCGGTCCTCGGTCGGGATCTCGGTCGAGTGCAAGGTGGTGCGCGGCACGTTCTCGGGGGAGGAGATCCAGGCGAACATCGCCATCGCCTGGAAGCGGCGCTTCGAGACGGTCTCGCCGAAGAAGACGCGCGGGGGTTCGTTCCGGAGACGGATCTCGACGCCGATCTGGCGCCACATCCCCTGCAGCACCTGCTGGACCAGTTCACGCGAGCGGTTGCCGGCGGTGGTCATCAGCTCGAGGGAGAGGCGTTCGCCGGCGGCGTTGCGGCGGATGCCGTCGGGGCCCGGTCGCCAGCCCGCCTGCTCCAGCAGGCGCCGCGCGCCGTCGGGGTCGAAGGGCGTGGTCGGCAGGGTGGGATCGTGCATCCAGTCCAGCGGGTTGACGAAGGAGTGCGCGACCGGCTGGCGGCCGGCGAACAGACGGTCGACGATCTGCTGGCGGTCGATGCCGCGCAGGAGCGCCTCGCGCACGCGGGGATCGGCGAGGACGGGATTGTCCAGGTTCAGATCGATATGCTCGTAGATCAGTCCCGGCTGGTAGTGGATGCGGAAGCGGCTGCCGGCGCGGCGTTCCAGCGCGATCGCCTGGTCGAGGGTGAGGCCCAGTTCGCCCGCGATCATGTCGATCTGGCCGGCGAGCAGCGCGGCTTCCAGCGCGGTGGTGTTCTCGATCGTGCGGATGACGATCCGACGGAAGGCGGGTGCGGCGCCCCACCACTGCTCGTTGCGTTCGAGCGTGACGGAGGCGCCGGTGTTCAGCGTGGCGACGCGATAGGGGCCGGACCAGAGGCCGGGGCGCGCGGGGTCGCGGTCGTAGAGGGTGCGGGTGCGGTAGCCGCGCGGGTCCTCCTGCCAGATCGCACGCTCGAGATGCGCGGGCAGCGGGCGGAGATCGTTGATCGCGTTGTACTCGAAGGTGAGCTTGTCGAAGTGCAGCGTGACGGTGCGCGGATCGACCACCGTGATCCGATGGAGCGAGCGGTAGAGCTCGGCCGGACCCATGCCGGTCAAGGGCTCGCGGCCGGCCTGCCAGGCGAAGAGGATGTCCTCGGCGGTGATCGGCGTGCCGTCGCCCCAGCGGGCGTCCTCGCGCAGGCGGTAGGTGACGCGGATGCCGGGATTGCCGTTCGGCGCGGTCTCGCGCACGGCCTCGCCGTTCTCGATGGTCGGCAGATGGGTGCAGAGCATGCAGGCGAGCTGCCAGTCGGCGTCGTAGGTCGTGATCGGACGGAGCGTGAAGCCGTGCACGTAGGACTTCGCCGCCATGGACTCGATCGAGGGATGCAGCGTCGAGGGGTACTGGGTCAGGCCGATGGTGAGCTGGTCGCGCGGCTGCGCGGCCGCCGGGAGGGCGAGCAGGGCGAGGGCGATCAGGATTCTCCGTAGGGCCATGCGCGCGCTCCGTGCCAGACGGAAAGGATGAGCACCTCCTCGCCCGTCACACTGTACACGATCGTGTAGGGCGTGGCGGCGACGGTCAGCTCCCGTGTCCCTGGCCGACGCCCGGGCTTGCCGAGGAAGGGGAGGCCCTGGAGCTGTCCGGCGCTGCGGCGGACCCGCTCGGCGACGCGGATCGCCGCATCGGGATTGTCGCGGGCGATGAAGGCGACGGCCTCAAGCAGTTCGGCCAAGGCACCGTCGGTCCAGCGCAGCGTCACCGTGCCGTGTCGGACCTGATGCCGGCGATTAGCGAGTCGAGTCGCGCCATTGCCTCCTCGTGCGAGACCGTGCGGCCGGCGGCGGCATCCGCCTCGGCCTCGGCGAGGCGCGCCATCAGGGCGAAGGTCTGCGCAGCGTGGCTGGCGACGGCTTCGGCCACGACGGAATCGGCAGGGCGATCGAGCGCGCGTGCCAGCTGGTCGATCGCGCGATCGACCTGCTCCGGCAGTTCAACGGTCCGCCTCACCATCCCGCCCATGCGTCCGCCTCCTGTGCAGATGCAAGCCTAGCACGGCCGACCGTCACGCCTCCTCCTTCGCGCGCGCCTCCTCGGCCGAACCGATGCCGCCATGCGCCTTCGACCAGGTCACCGGATCGTCGAGGAACCGCCGCACCTCGGCGAGCGCGCCGTCGCTGAAGAACGGGTGGGCGCGGCAGACCTCCAACACGTCCCACCAGGTGCAGAGGTGGTGCAGGCCGATCTCCATCGCCTTGAGCTGCTCGAAGCTGCCGGGGAAGACGCCGTAGTAGAACACCACGAAGGTGTGGTTCACGATCGCACCGGCGTCGCGCAGCGCCTGGCAGAAGCGGATCTTCGACTGCCCGTCGGTGGTGAGGTCCTCGACCAGCAGGGTGCGCTGGCCCTCCGGCACGTCGCCCTCGATCAGCGCGTTGCGGCCGAAGCCCTTCGGCTTCTTGCGCACATAGACCATCGGCGTGAGCATCCGGTCGGCGATCCAGGCGGCGAAGGGGATGCCGGCGGTCTCGCCGCCCGCCACCACGTCGAAGGTCTCGTAGCCGACATGCCGGCCGATCTTCTCCACCGCGAGATCGCAGATCTTGGTGCGCGCGCGCGGGAAGTAGATGATCTTGCGGCAGTCGATGTAGACGGGCGACTTCCAGCCCGAGGTGAAGGTGTAGGGTTCCTCGGGGCGGAAGTTGACGGCCTTGATGTCGAGCAGGATGCGGGCGGCGATCAGCGCCGCATCGCGGTCCCAGTCGGAGGCGTGGCGGTCGGACATGCGGGTCCCCTTCGAGCGGATCAGCCTACGTAGCCGCGCGTGAGCGGGGGCACAACCGAGCCGGTCTGGGTGCTGGCGGATCCCCGGCCGGGCACGGCGAACCAGGCGCTGGGCATCGCCGAGCGGCTGGGAGCGCCGTTCCGCGTGGTGCCGCTGGCGTGGAGGGCGCTCGCGCGCATGCCCTGGCCGTGGCCGACGCTGGCCGGGCTCGACGCCGCCGCGCGGGCGCGGCTCGTCCCACCCTGGCCCCGCCTGGCGATCTCCGCGGGACGGCGGTCGGCGCCTGTGGCGCTCTGGCTCGGCCGGCAGGGCGTGCGCACGGTGCACGTGATGCGGCCGGGCTTCGGCGCCGCGCGCTTCGACCTCGTGGTGCTCGGCCTCCACGACAGGCCCAGGCCGGCGCCGAACGTGATCGAGATTCTCGGCGCCTGCCACCGCGTCTCGGCGGCGGTGCTCGCGCGCGCGCGCGCGGACTGGGCCGAACTCGCGGCCCTCCCCTCCCCGCGCGTGGCGGTGCTGGTCGGCGGCCCCGTGCGCGCCGAGGGGCTCGACCGCGAGACGGCGTCGCGCCTGATCCCGCAGGTCCTCGGGCGCTTCCCCGCGGCGTCGCTGATGGTGACGACCAGCCGACGCACGGGCGCCGAGGCCACCCGGCTGATCGCGGCGGCGCTGGCCGGACGCCCGCACCGCCTGTTCCGGTGGGGCGATCCCGGGCCGAACCCCTATCTCGGCTATCTCGCCTTCGCCGATGCGATCGTGGTGACCGGCGACTCGGTCTCCATGCTCGCCGAGGCGGCGGCGACCGCCGCGCCGGTGTTCGTCGCCACGCGCGAACGCGGCCGGCACGCGCGGATGATCGAGAGCCTGATGGACGCCGGCCGGGTCCGGCCGTTGGGGTCGGCGGAGCGGCCCTTCCCGGTCGCGCCGCTCGACGAGGCGGAACGGGTCGCCGCCGCGATCCGCGCGCGCGGCCTGCTCGGCTGACCGTCACGGCAGCGGCGCCTTGCCCTCCGCCCGGCCGAGGAGCGCGGTCGCCAGTCGCGGCGGCAGGAGCCCGACCAGCCGTGCGGCGAGCCCGAGCCACCACGGGAACACCACGCGCCGCCGGCCGCGCGCGATCCCGCGCAGGATGATCGCCGCGGCACGCTCGGCCTCCATCAGACCCGGCATGGGGAAACGGTTGCGTTCCGTCATCGGCGTGCGGACATAGCCGGGGCAGACGCTGGTCATCACCACCCCGTCGCGCGCCGCCACCGCGGCGGTGGCCACCGTCCACGCATCGGCGGCGGCCTTGGCGGCGCAGTAGGTGGGCGCGCCGGGCGCGGGCACGAAGGCGGCGATCGAGGCGATCACCGCGATCCGCCCGCGCACGCCGTCGGCGCCGGGCGGCTGCGCCCGCATCGCCGCGAGCGCCGGCTGCACCGTGTTGAGCACGCCGAGCAGGTTGGTCTCGACCAGCAGATGCGTCTGCGCCGGCGATTCGGGAGCCCCGCCGGCGGTGCCGGCCGAGATCCCGGCATTGGCGATCACGAGGTCGAGCCGGCCCGAGCCGGCGATCCAGGCGGCCATCGCGTCGGCGTCGCGCACGTCGAGCACCGCCTCGCGCACCTCAGCACCCCTGGCACGCGCGGCCGCGGCGAGCGCGGCCAGCCGCGCGGCGTTGCGGCCGGAACAGTGCAGCACCGTGCCGGGCTGCGCGCAGGCCTCCGCCAGCGCGCGCCCGAGCCCCGAGGAGGCGCCGGTGATCAGCACGGAGCGGAACGGTGGCCCTGGCATCGCTTCCCATCCTGGGCCCTCGCGGCTACAACGCGCCACCCCATGCCCGCCCCCTCCCCCCAGCTCGCCTCGATGACCGGCTTCGCGCGCCAGCGCGGCGAGGGCCACGGCATCGCCTGGGTGTGGGAGGTGAAGAGCGTCAACGGGCGCGGGCTCGACATCCGCTTCCGCCTGCCCAACGGGCTCGACGCGCTCGAGCCCGCACTGCGCGAGACGGCACAGAGGCTGATCCGCCGCGGCAACGTCTTGGCGACGCTCAGCGTGCGGCGCGACGAGGCGGCGGCGCGCCCCAGGCTCGACCCGGCGGTCCTCGACGCCGCGCTCGCGCTGATCGAACAGGTGCGCGCGCGCATTCCCGGCGCGCCGGCGCCGAGCGCGGAGGCCGTGCTGGCG
>NZ_VIKA01000356.1 GCF_006704265.1 Elioraea sp. Yellowstone
GCCCGGTGCAGCGCGACCGCCAGGGCCGCCGGCGCCCCCTCCCCGCCCGAGGCCGCACCCGCGGCGCGGAAGGCGCGCAGATTGGCGTTCGCCACCATCAGCACGGTCGGCAGCGCAGGCGGCACCTGGCCGATCCCGGGCGCCGCCGCCAGCACCAGCCCGGTGCCGGGCGCGATCCGCCCGGTGCCGAACAGGTTGTTCATGGTGAGCGCGCAGGCGACCGCCATGCCGTCGCGATCGACCGCGACGAAGCCCGTGGTGGCCCCCAGCACCGGCGGCAGGCCGCCGCCGGCAGGGACCGTCCCCTCGAGCAGCGCGGCCGGATCCGCGCCCGCG
>NZ_VIKA01000039.1 GCF_006704265.1 Elioraea sp. Yellowstone
CAGCACGGACGTGCGCCGGTCGCACCACGCCGGACAGGGGCCGAGCCGGAGCGCGAGCGCGGCCGAGGCTTCGGCCGCCCCACCCAGCACCACCGCAAGCAGCGCCGCCGCCATGGCCCGGCCCTCCGGCCAAGCATAGGGCACGCCGGCAGCCATCAGCGCGCCGGCGAGATTGGCCGGGATCACGGTCGCCGGACGCGCCGGATCGGGGGGGCCGGCGATCTCCAGCGCCGTGATCGCGGCCGCGGCGGCGCGGGCGAGGGCACCCGCGGCGACGCTCTGGTCGGGTTCGACGAAGGCCGCGAGATCGAGAACCCAGGCGCGCTCGCGCCCGCGCGGACCGTGCCAGAGCGGTTCGGCCGGCAGGCCACGCCGCAGCGCCGCCTGGTGGCGCAGCGCATCGGCCCAGAGTCCTGCTTCCGCCCGTCCCGGCAGGGCGCCGCGCGCAAGCCCCGCCCGCATCCAGTCGCGCAGGAGCGGCTCAATCGCGGCGGCAAGCGAGGGGGCGGGGGACAGCGCAGCGAAGGCCGCTGCCGCGTCGTCGTCATAGGCCGGCGGCAGATGCACCACCCGCCCCGTCCGGCTGTCGTGACCGACCCGGCGAGGAAGTGCCGCGTAGGCGTCCCAGGATTCGCTCATGAGACTCCGGGCCGTCGCCCCAGGGGTTGCGACGATAGACCCGCGCGGGCGCGAGGGAAAGCGCATCTTGCGGTTCGCCGCGATCGGACCCACCAGATACAGCGGCGCGGTTCGGCTGGACGGCGCCGGCCGCGCATGCGAAAAACCCGCGCCCTGACGGCGAGGAACCATCCGCGGCCATGACGATCGGCACCCGCCTGTTCACGCGCTGGCGCGGCCGCAAGGTCGGCACCGACCGGTTCGGCAACACCTACTACGAGGAGCGCCGCGCGCGCCCCGGCATGCGCCAGCGCCGCTGGGTGATCTATGCGCACGAGGCGGAGGCCTCCGAGGTGCCGCCGGAGTGGCATGCCTGGCTGCACTACACGACCGATGCGCCTCTGCCCGAGGAGAAGCGCTTCCCCTGGCAGCAGGAGCACCAGCCCAACCTGACGGGAACCCCGGCCGCATACCGTCCGCCCGGCCACGAGCTCGAGGGCGGCCGCCGTGCCCGCGCCACCGGCGACTATGAGGCCTGGACCCCGGAGATGGACGCGACCCCGCCGCGATGAGCCGCAGGAGCATCGCCGAGATCCTCGCGGGCGCGGTGGTGCTGGCCGTCGCCGCGGTGTTCCTGTTCTACGCCGTGACGCATTCCGGCCGCACCCTCACCCAGGGCTATGCGCTCACCGCGCGCTTCGACCGCATCGACGGCTTGGCGCCGGGCGCGGATGTGCGCGTCTCGGGCGTGAAGGTCGGCAGCGTGGTCGACCAGCGCATCGATCCCGAGACCTACCTCGCCGTGGTGACCATGCGGATCGACCCGGGGATCCGCCTGCCGACCGACACCTCGGCCGAGATCACCTCCGAGAGCCTGCTCGGCGGACGCTACGTCGCGCTGGTGCCGGGCGGGTCGGAGCGGATGCTGGCGGATGGCGGCACGATCGAGGCCACCCAGTCGGCGATCAGCCTGGAGGCCCTGCTCGGGCGGTTCATCTTCTCGGTGACCGATCTCGTCTCGGCGGTGGGCAAGGAAGCGGAGCGCCAGCCGTCCGCGCCGGCCCGTCCGGGGAACTGAGGCCATGGGCGCGGCCCCGCCGGCGCGCTGGCCGCAGCCGGACGGCTCGCCGGTCTCCTGTCGCGAGAAGGTGAAGGTGCTGGAGGAGAACTGGCAGGAGCTCGCCCAGGTGCTGCGCGACGCCTACGAGGATGCCGTGCTGATGGGGGTCGATCCGCGCGCGATGAAGAGGCTTCTCGCCGAGCTGGTGGAGGGGCTCACGCCACCGGGCCAGGGAGACCGATGAGGAAGGCCGCGCTCGCCCTCGCGCTGCTCGCCGCCCCGGCCGTCGCGCAGCCGCAGGCGGCGGGCTGGATCGCCGGCCGGGTCGCCGAGCTGCAGGCCCTCGACAAGGTGACGGCGCGCATCTCCACCATCGAGGCGAAGGTGGGCGAGACCGTGCGCTTCGGCACGCTGGAGATCCACGTGGCCGCCTGCCATCACCGCCCGCCCGACGAGCAGCCCGACGCCGCCGCCTGGCTGACCGTGAAGGACACCCGGCTGAACGGCCAGCGCGTCTTCGCCGGCTGGATGTTCGCCGCGAGCCCGGCGCTGAACATGCTCGAGCACGCGGTCTATGACCTGCGCGTGCTCGCGTGCCGTTAGGGCGGCGCGCAGACGGCTGAACTCGGCCGTCTGCGGGACGATGGCCACGGGCACGGGCTGGCGTGGTTTGCGACGGGCCCGAACCGGCCCGGGGGACGCGCCCCGCGACGGGACGCTTCGGCGTCAGAACCGCTCGACCCAGGGTCTGAGCTCGATCTCCCAGGCCCAGGCGCTGCGGTCCTGGTCCAGGAGGCCGAGATAGGCCTGCGCGATCGCCGCCGGATCGAGCAGGCTGTCGGGCGCCCCGGCGGGCTCCGTCCGGCGTGCGGAGCGGATGCCGCCGTCGATCACCACGTGTCCGACATGGATGCCCTGCGGCTGCAGTTCGCGCGCGAGGCTCTGGGCAAGGCCACGCAGGGCGAACTTGCCCATCGCGAAGGGCGCGGACTGCGCATAGCCCTTCACGCTGGCGGATGCGCCGGTGAACAGGATCGCGCCCTTGCCTGCGCGCAGCATCCGCCGCGCCGCTTCCTGCGCGACCAGGAAGCCGCCGAAGGCGCAGACCGCGAGGGTGCGCTCGACCTCGGCAGGATCGAGGCCGACGAACGGTCCGCGCACGCGATGGCTCGCATTGTAGATCACGACCTCCGGCGGCCCGCCGAGGGCGTCGTCCATCGTCGCGAACAGCGCCGTCACATCCGCGCGCGAGGTCGCATCGCAGCGCTGCGTCACCGCGCCGGTCTCGGCGGCGAGAGGGCCGAGCTTCTGCACCGAGCGCGCCGCCAGCCCCACCTTCATGCCCGCGCGCGCAAGCAGCCGCGCAAGCGCGGCGCTCAGCCCCTCGCCCGCACCGACGATCAGCGCGCGTTCGTAGCGGTCCCGCATCGGCCCGTCCCTCCTCGTCCGCCCGAGCCTGGCACGCGACGGCGGGCGCGGCCAGGCGGCGGCCCTGCGCGAGCGGTGACGCGGCCGCCGCACTGCCCCTATAGTCGCCCCGCGTGACCGCCGAACCCGTCCCCGCGCCGCTGCACGCTCCTGCCAGCGCCCGCTCCGCCCCGGCGCGGCCGGCCGGCCGGCCCGATCGGCTGGAGCGCGGCGCACCCCATCCGCTCGGTGCGCACTGGGACGGGCTCGGCGTGAACATCGCCGTCTTCTCCGCCCATGCCGAGCGGATCGAACTCTGCCTGTTCGATGCCGAGGGTCGGCATGAACTCGCTCGCCTCGACCTGCCCGAGTGCACCGACGAGATCTGGCACGGCTACCTGCCGGGTGCGGGGCCAGGCATGGTCTACGGGCTGCGTGCGCACGGGCCGTTCGATCCGGCGGCCGGACACCGGTTCAATCCGCACAAGCTGCTGCTGGATCCCTATGCGCGCCAACTGCGCGGTGAACTCCGCTGGTCCGACGCGCTCGCCGGCGCGGCCCCGCGCGGCGGGCGCGAGCGCGGTCCCGACCGTCGCGACAGCGCGCACTGCGTGCCCAAATGCGTGGTGACGCATGACGACTTCGTCTGGGGCGACGACCATCCGCCGCGCGTGCCCTGGGAGCGCACGGTGATCTACGAGGCGCATGTCCGCGGGTTGACGATGCGCCACCCGGCGGTACCCGAGCACCAGCGCGGCACCTTCGCGGGCCTCGCGCATCCGGCGGTGATCGAGCATCTGCTGCGGCTCGGCATCACGACGGTCGAACTGATGCCGGTGCAGGCGATCCTGCATGACCGCGTGCTGTTCGATCGCGGCCTCGTGAACTACTGGGGCTACCAGACCCTCGGCTTCTTCGCGCCCGAGCGGCGCTACCTGAGCGCGCCCGAGTCGCGCGACGAGATCCGCGCCGCGATCCGCCGCCTGCATCAGGCCGGCATCGAGGTGATCCTCGACGTCGTCTACAACCATACCGGCGAGGGCGACGAGACCGGGCCGACGCTCTGCTGGCGCGGGCTCGACAACGCCTCCTACTACCGGATCGAGGCGGAGGATCGCCGCCGCTACGTCAACCACTCCGGCACCGGCAACACGCTCGATCTCGCCCATCCGCGCGTGCTGCAGATGGTGACGGACAGCCTGCGCCACTGGGTGACGTCCTATCACGTCGACGGGTTCCGCTTCGATCTGGCATCGATCCTCGGCCGCGAGGGATCAGGCTTCGATCCGGGCGCCGGCCTGCTCGATGCGATCCGCCAGGACCCCGTGCTCGCCCAGGTGAAGCTGATCGCCGAGCCCTGGGATCTCGGCCCCGAGGGCTACCAGCTCGGCCGCTTCCCGCCCGGATTCGCCGAGTGGAACGACCGCTTCCGCGACACCGTGCGCCGCTTCTGGGCCGGCGACGCGGAGGCGCGGCCCGAACTCGCCGCGCGCCTCACCGCCTCCGCCGAGCTCTTCGACCGCCACCGCCGCCGTCCCTGGGCGAGCGTGAACTACGTCACCGCGCATGACGGCTTCACGCTGCATGACCTCACCGCCTATGCGCGCAAGCACAACGAGGCGAACGGCGAGGGCAATCGCGACGGCAGCGACCACAACCTGAGCCGCAACTGGGGCGTGGAGGGCGAGACCGACGACCCGGCCATCAACGCGACGCGCGAGGCCGTCGGCCGCGCGATGATCGCCACACTGCTCGCCTCCGCCGGCACGCCGATGCTGCTCGCCGGCGACGAGCTGCGCCGCACGCAGAAGGGCAACAACAACGCCTACTGCCAGGACAACCCGCTGAGCTGGATCGACTGGACCCGCGCCGAGGAGCCGGCACCGCGACGGATGCGCGACTTCGTCGCGCGTTGCGTCGCCTTGCGCGCAAGGCTCGCGCCGCTGCGCCCGACCCGCTTCCTGCACGGCACCGAGGAGCCGTGGCCGGGGCTCTCCGACATCGCCTGGTTCGACGCGGAGGGACGGCCGAAGACGCCGCAGGCCTGGGCGCAGCCCGGACACACGCTGGTCCTGCGCCGGATCTGGCCCGAGGCCGGCACGGTGCAGGCGACGCTCCTGCTCCTGAACGCGGATGCGGTGGCGCATCGCTTCACCCTGCCCGATCCGCCGCTCGACTGGCGGCGGGTGCTCGACACCGCGCTGCCCGATGCGCCCGAGGAGCAGGTTTCGGGGCGAGAGATCGAGGTCGCCGCCCATGCCGCGGTCCTGCTCGCCTGCACGCTCGGCGACAAGCGGCCGTGACGGACGCGTCGCTGCACGCGCTCGCCCACGAGGCCGGGCTGGTCGTCACTTGGCGTGACAACGATGGCCGCAGCAACACGGTCGGCGCCGAGACGCTGCGCGCGGTGCTCGGCGCGATGGGGTTCCCCGCCGCCAGCGAGGCGGCGATCGCCGAGTCGCGCGCCGAGCTCGCGCGGCACGCACGCACGCTGCCTCCCGTCCTGACGCTGACCGTCGGTCCCGAGGGCACGGCCGTGCCCGGCGCCGCGGTGGGCGATCCATGGCGCCTCGAACTCGAGGACGGCTCGATCCGCGAGGGCCGCCTGGTGGCGGGCTGGAGCGGCGAGGCCCGGCTGCCGGCGCTGGACGCGCCGGGCTGGCACCGTCTGGAACTCGGCCACGGCGAGGTGCGGCTCGCCGCCGCACCGGCGCGCTGCGTCGGCCTGCGCGAGGGATGGCGCGGCTGGGGACTGGCCGCCCAGCTCTACGCGCTGCGCAAGCCGGGCGATCGCGGCGTGGGCGACCACGGCGCGCTCGCCGCCCTCGGCGAGGCGGCGGCACGGCACGGCGCGGACTGCATCGCGGTCAGCCCGCAGCACGCGCTGTTCGCGGCAGACCCGCATCGCTTCGGCCCCTACGCGCCCTCCTCGCGGCTGTTCCTCAATCCGCTCTACGCCGATCCGGGGCTCGTCTTCGCCGACGCCGAGCCGAGTCCGGGCGATGACGGCGCGCTGGTCGACTGGCCGGCGGTCTCGGCGCTGAGCCTCGCCATCTTCCGCGCGCTCCATGCCCGCCACCGCGATGATCCGCGCTTCGCGGCCTTCCGCGCGCGCGCAGGCCGGCCCCTCGAGGATCACGCGCGCTTCGAGGCCCTGCACGCGTGGCACATCGCGAAGGAGCCGACGTGCTGCGACTGGCGGTGCTGGCGGCCGGAGCTGCGCGATCCTCGCAGCCGCGCGGTCGAGGCCTTCGCGCACGCGCAGGCGGAGGAGGTCGGGTTCCATGCCTTCCTCCAGTTCCTCGCCGATGCGAGCCTGGCCGAGACGCAGCGCCGGCTGCGCGCGGCCGGCATGGCGATCGGCCTGATCTCGGATCTCGCGGTCGGCGCCGATCCTGCCGGCAGCCAGGCGTGGTCGGCGCCCGGGCAGATCCTGACGGGCGTGTCGGTCGGGGCGCCGCCGGACGGGTTCTCGCCACGCGGACAGGACTGGGGCCTCACCGCCTTCTCGCCGACCGCGCTCAGGCAGACGGGTTTCGCGGGCTTCCTCGGCGTCCTGCGTGCGGCACTCAGGCATGCGGGCGGGGTGCGCATCGACCATGTCATGGGGCTGGCGCGGCTCTGGCTGATCCCACCCGGTGCCGCGCCGCACGAGGGCGTCTATGTGCGCTATCCGCTCGACGACCTGCTGCGCCTGATCGCGCTCGAGTCCTGGCGCCACGGCGCGGTCGTGATCGGCGAGGATCTCGGCACGGTGCCTGAGGGCTTGCGCGAACGGCTGGAGGCTGCCGGCATCCTCGGCATGCGCGTGCTCTGGTTCGAGCGCGACGCCGAGGGCGGCTTCCTCGCGCCGGTGCACTGGACGCGCCAGGCCGTGGCGATGACCACGACGCACGACCTGCCGACCGTGACGGGCTGGTGGGCCGGCCGCGACATCGACTGGCGCCGGCGGCTCGGCCTGTTCCCGGATCCGGCCGCAGCCGAACGGGCGCAGCAGGAGCGCGCGCGCGATCGCATCGCGCTGTGGCAGGCGATGTGCCGATCCGGCGCGGCGGCGGGAGCGGCGCCCGAGCCGGATGACCCGCCGCTCGATGCCGCGCTGCGCCATGTCGGCGCCGCCGCCTCCGCGCTCGCCCTGCTGCCGCTCGAGGACGCCTGCGCGCTCGCCGAACAGCCGAACCTGCCCGGCACGGTGGAGGGCCATCCGAACTGGCGCCGGCGCCTGCCCGGAGAGGCGGCCGGCCTGCTGGACGACGCCGGCACGCGCGCGCGGCTCGCCGCATTCGCCACGACACGGCAGGCGCGCGAGCGGTGCTGATGCACCGCGTGACGCCGACGCCGCCCGCGTCGCCGCTTCACGTGCGGCGGCGCTTCTGGCAGCCTTGCGTCCGGTGCCGCGAGGCAGTACCGGAACTTGCAACGGGAGAGAGTATACGGCGTGACCCTCGAGACGGAAGCGCGGAGTGGCGCGCGCCGCGATCCTGCCATCCTGCGCGACGCGATCATCCGCAAGCTCACCTACGATGTCGGGCGCAGCCAGAACGCGGCATCCGACCGCGAGTGGTTCATCGCGACCGCGCGCGCCGTGCGCGATCTGATCGTCGATCGCTGGATGGCGACGACCCGGTCCGCCTACGAGACTGGAGCGAAGCAGGTCTACTATCTCTCGCTCGAGTTCCTGATCGGCCGGCTGCTGCGCGACAACATCGACAATCTCGGGCTGACCGAGCAGGTGAACGATGCGCTTGCCCCGCTCGGCGTCACGCTCGAACGCATCCGCATGGTTGAGCACGACGCCGCCCTGGGCAATGGCGGCCTCGGCCGGCTCGCCGCGTGCTTCATGGAGAGCATGGCGAGCCTCGGCGTGCCTGCCTTCGGCTACGGGATACGGTACGATCACGGTCTGTTCCGCCAGGTCATCGTCGACGGCTGGCAGCACGAGTATCCCGAGGACTGGCTCGCCTACGGCAACCCCTGGGAGTTCGCCAAGCCCGAGATCTGCCCCGAGATCAGCTTCGGCGGCTGGGTGGAGGGGGCGGTCGCCGACGAGCCCTGCGTCTGGCGGCCGGACGAGCAGGTCCATGCGGTCGCCTACGACACGCCGGTGGTCGGCTGGCGCGGACGCAGCATGACGACGCTGCGGCTCTGGTCGGCGCGCGCCCCCGACCCCCTCAAGCTCGAGGCCTTCAACCGCGGCGACCATGTCGGCGCGCTGGCCGACCGCGTGCGCCTGGAGTCGATCAGCAAGGTGCTCTACCCGGGCGACGAGACCCCGTCCGGCCAGGAGCTCAGGCTGCGCCAGCAGTACTTCTTCACCTCCGCCGCGCTGCAGGACCTCGTGCGCCGGCACCTGCGCGTCTACGGCGACCTCGCCTCGCTGCCCGACCGCGTGGCGATCCAGCTGAACGACACCCATCCCGCGATCGCGGTCGCCGAGCTGATGCGGATCTGCGTCGACCTCCACCAGCTCCCCTGGGACGAGGCGTGGCGCATCACCCGCGGATCGTTCGGCTACACCAACCACACCCTCATGCCCGAGGCGCTGGAGAGCTGGCCGGTGGCGCTGATGGAACGGCTCCTGCCGCGCCACATGCAGATCATCTACGTGATCAACGCGCGCCATCTCGATGATGTGCGCGCCCGCTTCCCGGGCGACGACGCGCTGGCCGCCTCGGTCAGCCTGATCCACGAGAACGCCGAGCGTCGGGTGCGCATGGGCCATCTCGCCTTCCTCGGCTCGCACCGGGTGAACGGCGTCTCGGCGCTGCACACCGACCTGCTGCGCCGCACCGTGTTCCACGACCTCGACCGCGTCGCCCCGGGGCGGATCGTCGGCATCACCAACGGCATCACCTTCCGACGCTGGCTGCATCAGGCGAACCGGCGGCTCTGCACGCTGATCGAGGCCGCGATCGGGCCCCGCTTCCGCGACGATCCGCAGGCGCTCGAGGAGCTCGTCCCGCTCGCCGAGGATGCGGGCTTCCGCGGCGACTTCGCCCTCGTCAAGCGCCTGAACAAGCAGGCGCTCGCCGAGGCGATCCGCGGCGAGCTCGGCATCGCCGTCGATCCGACGGCGATGATGGACGTGCAGATCAAGCGCATCCACGAGTACAAGCGCCAGCTCCTCAACCTGCTCGAGACGATCGCGCTGGCGGAGGCGATCCGCGCCGACCCCGCGGCCGGCTGGGCGCCGCGCGTGAAGGTGTTCGCCGGCAAGGCGGCCGCGAGCTACCACCGCGCCAAGCTGATCATCAAGCTCGCGCACGACGTGGGCGCGGCGGTGAACGGCGACCCCGCGCTCGGCGGACTGCTCAAGGTCGTGTTCCTGCCGAACTACAACGTCTCGGCGGCCGAGCTGATCGTGCCGGCGGCCGACCTCTCCGAGCAGATCTCGACCGCCGGCATGGAGGCCTCGGGCACCGGCAACATGAAGCTCGCCCTCAACGGCGCGCTGACGATCGGCACGCGCGACGGCGCGACCGTGGAGATCGCCGAGCGCGTGCCCAAGGAGACCATGTTCCTGTTCGGCCTCTCGGCCGAGGAGGTCGCCGAGCGGCGCGCGCGCGGCGTCGGCGGCTGGCCCGCGATCGCCGCCTCGCCGCGCCTTGCCGCCGTGCTCGAGGCGCTGGAGCAGGGCGCCTACTCGCCGGACGACCCCGGCCGCTATCGCGACCTGGTCGCCTCGCTGCGCGGGCCCGACCCGTTCATGGTGGCGGCCGACTTCGAGGCCTACTGGGCCGCCCAGCGCCGCGCGGACCGGCTGTGGCAGGACCGGTCGGCCTGGATCCGCGCGGCGGTGCTCAACACCGCCAACATGGCCTGGTTCTCGGCCGACCGGACCATCGCCGAGTACGCGGCGGAGGTCTGGAACATCCCCGTGCATCGCCGTCCGCTCGTCCAGGCGGCGGAGGCGGC
Organism: Elioraea sp. Yellowstone; assembly: GCF_006704265.1. Taxonomy (GTDB): domain Bacteria; phylum Pseudomonadota; class Alphaproteobacteria; order Acetobacterales; family Acetobacteraceae; genus Elioraea. The sequence continues at coordinate 10,001 of NZ_VIKA01000039.1, forward strand.
GGCGGCGCAGGAGGGAAGGCGCGGCGGCTGACGCGGGGCTGGCGCTCCGTCCGCCTTCCCTGGCAGGATCGGACCGCCCAGGGGAACGCCTCATGACCGCAGACGGCCGCGTCTTGCTCCCGGCCTCGCTCGCACGCACCGCCATGGCCTTCGTGCTCGCGGGCGGACGCGGCTCGCGGCTGATGGAGCTGACCGACCGGCGCGCCAAGCCGGCCGTGTTCTTCGCCGGCAAGTCGCGCATCATCGACTTCGCGCTCTCCAACGCGATCAACTCCGGCATCCGGCGCATCGCGGTCGCGACCCAGTACAAGGCGCACAGCCTGATCCGTCATCTCCAGCGCGGCTGGAACTTCCTCCGCCCCGAGCGCAACGAGAGCTTCGACATCCTGCCGGCGAGCCAGCGCGTCTCCGAGACGATGTGGTATCGCGGCACGGCGGATGCCGTGTTCCAGAACATCGACATCATCGAGGACCACGCGCCGCGCCACATCGTCGTGCTGGCGGGCGACCATGTCTACAAGATGGACTACGAGGTGATGCTGCAGCAGCACGTGGAGATGAAGGCCGACGTGACGGTCGCCTGCATCGCCGTGCCGCGCGCGGAGGCGTCCGGCTTCGGGGTGATGCATGTGGACGAGGCCGGGGTGATCGTCGATTTCGTCGAGAAGCCCGCCGATCCGCCGGCGATCCCGGGCCAGCCCGACCGCGCGCTCGCCTCGATGGGGATCTACGTCTTCGACACGCCCTTCCTGATCGCGGAACTGCGCCGCGATGCGGCCGACCCGGCCTCGACGCACGATTTCGGCCGCGACATCATCCCCCACCTCGTGCGCTCCGGCCGCGCGGTCGCGCACCGCTTCGAGCGGTCCTGCGTCCGCTCCTCGGCCGAGGCGGCGCCGTACTGGCGCGATGTCGGCACGGTGGATGCCTACTGGGCGGCGAACATCGACCTCACCGACGTGGTGCCGGAACTCGACCTCTTCGACCAGGACTGGCCGATCTGGACCTATGCCGAGGTGGTGCCGCCAGCGAAGTTCGTCCACGACGAGAGCGGCCGGCGGGGCGAGGCCGTCTCCTCGCTGGTCTCCGGCGGCTGCATCATCTCGGGCGCGGCCGTGCATCGCTCGCTGCTGTTCACCGGCGTGCACGTGCACTCCTATGCGCGGCTGAGCGGGGCGGTGCTGCTGCCGCAGGTGGATGTCGGCCGCGGCGCGCGGTTGACCGATGTCGTCGTCGACCGCGGCGTGCGCATCCCGCCCGGACTGGTGGTGGGGGAGGACCCGGCCGCGGATGCGGCGCGGTTCCGCCGCACCGAGCGCGGCATCTGCCTGATCACGGCGCCGATGATCGAGCGGCTGGGCTGACGCGGCCGCGATGCGCGTGCTCGCCGTCGCCTCCGAGGCGGTGCCGTTCGTCAAGACCGGCGGGCTTGCGGATGTGGTGGGGGCGCTGCCGGCCGCCCTCGCGCGCGAGGGTGTGGCCGTGACCACGCTGCTGCCGGGCTACCCGGCGGTGCTGGACGCGCTCGCCGGCGCCGAGGAGGTGGCGCGCTTCGCCGATCTGCCCGGAGGGCCGGCGCGGCTGCTGCGCGGACAGGCCGGCGGACTCGCCGTCGCCGCGCTCGATGCGCCCGCGCTGTTCGACCGCCCCGGCAACCCCTATCTCGGACCGGACGGGGCCGACTGGCCCGACAACGGCATCCGTTTCGCCGCGCTCGGCGCGGCGGCGGCGCGACTCGCGGCCGAGGGCGGCTTCGCGGCGCTGCACGCGCATGACTGGCAGGCGGGGCTCGCCGGAGCCTATCTGCGCCACGCGGGCAACCGGCTGCCGGTGCTGTTCACGCTGCACAACCTCGCCTTCCAGGGGCATTTCCCGGCCGCCCTGTTCCCCCATCTCGGCCTGCCCGACGCGGCCTTCGCGCTCGCCGGCGTCGAGTTCCACGGCGGTGTCGGCTTCCTCAAGGCGGGGCTCTGGTATGCGGACGCGATCACCACCGTCTCGCCGACCTACGCGGCCGAGATCACCACGCCCGAGGGCGGCATGGGGCTCGACGGGCTGCTCGCCGGCCGTGCCGGGGTGCTGCACGGCATCCTGAACGGGATCGACACGACTGCGTGGGACCCGGCGACCGATCGGCACCTGGCCGCGCGCTTCGACGCCGCCGATCCCGCCCCGCGCGCGGCCAACCGCGCGGCGCTCGGCCGCGCCCTCGGCATCGCGGCCGATCCCCCACGCCCGCTGTTCGGCTTCGTCGGCCGGCTCACCTGGCAGAAGGGCGTCGATCTGATCCTCGATGCCCTGCCGGCGCTGCTGGCGACGGGCGGCAGTCTCGCGCTGCTCGGCAGCGGCGAGGCGGGGCTCGAGGCCCGCGCGCGCGCGGCGGCGGCCGCGCATCCCGGCCGCGTCGGTGTCGCGATCGGCTACGACGAGCGGATCGCGCGACTCATCTACGCCGGCGCCGATGGCGTGCTCGTGCCCTCGCGCTTCGAGCCCTGCGGCCTCGCCCAGCTCTGCGCGCTGCGCTACGGCGCGGTGCCGGTCGTCGCGCGGCTCGGCGGCCTCGCCGACACCGTCGTCGATGCCAATCCGATGGCGCTGCAGGCGGGCTGGGGCACCGGGCTGCAGTTCAGCCCGCCGACCGCCGGGATGCTCGCCGCCGCGCTGCGTCGCGCCGCCGCGCTGTTCGCTGATGCCGGGACGTGGCGGCGGCTCCAGCGCAACGCGATGGCGACCGACGTGTCCTGGACGCGGTCGGCCGCGCAGTATGCGGCGCTGCTCTCCGCCCTCGCGCGCGGTTGAGCCGCATCGCTACTCCGCCGGCGCCTCGCCGGGCGCGGACCTGCGCGCGAACCATCCCCTGATGCGCTCCCGCCACCCCTGGAAGACCACGTAGAGCATCGGGATGACGAAGATGCCGAGGGCAGAGGCGGCGATCATCCCGGCGAACACGCCGATCGAGACGTTCTGGCGCGCGATCTCCGCCGCGCCCGAGGCGGTGACCAGCGGCACCAGGCCGAGGATGAAGGCGAAGGAGGTCATCATCACGGGGCGGAAGCGGAGCCGCGCGCCCTCCGTCGCCGCCTCCCGCAGCGCCACGCCCCTCTCGCGCTGCTCCCTGGCGAACTCGACGATCAGGATGCCGTTCTTCGCGGCCAGCGCGATCAGCACGACGATGCCGATCTGCGCGTAGAGGTCGAGCGGCGCCTGGACGACGGCGATGCCGAGGAAGGCGCCGAGGAGAGCGATCGAGACCGAGAGCAGGACCGGTACCGGAATGGTCCAGCTCTCGTACAGCGCCACCAGGAACAGGTAGGCGAACAGCAGGGCCATGGCGAGGATCGCCGCGGTCTGGCCCTGCGCGCGCTTCTCCTGGAACGAGATGTCCGACCACTCGAAGCCGTAGCCCGGCGGCAGGGTGCGGTTCGCGACCTGCTCCATCAGGCTCAGCGCCCGGCCGGACGAGACCCCCGGCGCCGCCGCGCCCAGGATCTGCGCCGCGCGGACGTTGTTGTAGCGCGCGATGCTCTGTGGCCCCTCGTCGATGCGGATCTCGGCGAGGCTGCGCATCGGTACCATCTCCCCCTGCGCGTTGCGGACATGGATGCGCAGGATGTCCTCGACGGTCCTGCGGTCGTCCGCCTCCGCCTGCAGGGTGACCTGCCAGGTGCGGCCGAACAGGTTGAAGTCGTTCACATAGGCGCCGCCCAGGATCGCCTGCAGCGTGCGGAAAATCTCGGCGACCGGCACCCCGAGGATCTGCGCCTTGTCGCGATCCAGCTCCAGCCGGATCGACGGGCTCGCGGCGCTGAAGGTGGAGAACACCCGGCTCAGCCCCTCCTGCTGGTTGGCCGCCACCAGCAGGCCGCGCGCGACCTGGGCGAGCTCTTTCGGATCGCGGCCCTCGAGATCCTGCAGCATGAGGGTGAAGCCGCCGCCGCTGCCCAGGCCCACGATCGGCGGCACGTTCAGCGGCACCGCCACGCCGTCGCGAACGGCGGCGAAGGCCTGCGCCATGCGCGCGAGTGCCGGCTGCACGCCGAGCGCCGGATCGGTGCGCTGATCGAACGGCTTCAGCAGGCCGATGATGAAGGCGGCATTGGACTGGGCGGCACCGTCGAGGAAGTTGAAGCCGACGATGGTGGAGACGTTCTCCACCGCCGCATCGGCGGCGACGATGCGCTCGATCTCCGCAGCCACCGCCAGCGTGCGCGGCACGGAGGCGGCGTCGGGAAGCTGGATCTGGACGAAGAACGCGCCCTGGTCCTCCTCCGGCAGGAAGCCCGCGGGCGTGACCCGGGCGAGGCCGACCACCCCGGCCATGCAGGCGGCGACGATCGCGACCGACAGCGCCGAGACCCGCACCAGCCGCCGCACCACCGCGCCATAGCCATGCGCCGCCGCATCGATCGCGCGCATGAGGGCGCCGATCGGGCCGCGGCGCGGCCCAGTCGCCGGCCGGAGCAGGACGGCGGAGAGTGCCGGCGAGAGTGTCAGCGCGTTGATCGCGGACAGCACCATCGCCACCGAGATCGTCACGGCGAACTGGCGGAACAGCTCGCCGGTGATGCCGGGGATGAAGGCGACCGGCACGAAGACCGAGAGCAGCACCAGGGTGATCGCGATGATCGGCGCGGTGATCTCCGCCATCGCCTTCTTCACCGCGTCGGCCGGGGAGAGATGCGGCTCCTCGTGCATCACCCGCTCGACGTTCTCCACCACAACGATCGCGTCGTCGACGACGATGCCGATCGCCAGCACCATCGCGAGCAGGCTGACCGTGTTCGCCGAGTAGCCGAGCATCAGCAGCACGACGAAGGTGCCGATCAGGCTGACCGGCACGGCGATGGTCGGGATCAGGGTGGCGCGCAGGTTGCCGAGGAAGAGGAACACGACCAGCACGACCAGCACGAAGGCCTCGATCAGGGTCTTCTGCACCTCGTGGATGGTCTCGCTGACGAAGGTGGTCGCGTCGTAGACGACCGTCCATTCCATGCCCTCGGGGAAGCGGCCGGCGAGGTCGGCCATCGCCGCCTGCGCCGCCCGCGCGGTCGCGACCGCGTTCGCGCCGGGGGACTGGTAGACCGCGAAGAGCTGCCCGTCCCTGCCGTTGAAGCGGGTGCGCACGTCGGCGAGCCGCAGCACAGACCCGTCCGGGTTGGCGCGGATCACGATCGCGCTGAACTCCTCCGCCGTGACGAGCCGCCCCCGGGTGGTGATGGTGAGCTGGAGCTGCTGGTCGTCGCTGATCGGCTCGGCGCCGATCCGCCCCACCGGGGCCTGCACGTTCTGCGCCCGGATCGCCGCGATCAGGTCGGCCGGCGTCAGTCCGAGCTGGACGAGCCGGTCGTTCCGCACCCACACGCGCATCGCGTAGTCGAGGGGGCCGAACAGCGCCACCTCGCCCACGCCCGGGATGCGCTTGATCGTATCGAGCACGTTGATGGTGAGGTAGTTGGAGAGGAACAGCCCGTCGTGGCGCCCGTCCGGCGCGTGCACCGCGATCACGGTCAGCATCGCCGACGACTTCTTCTTCACCGTCACCCCCTGCTGCTGCACCTCGGCGGGCAGCGAGGAGAGCGCGACCTGGACGCGGTTGTTGACGTTGACGGTATTGATGTCCGGGTCGGTGCCGAGCTCGAAGCTGACGGTCAGCGTGTAGGAGCCGTCATTGCCCGAGAGGCTGCGCATGTAGATCATCCGGTCGACGCCGACGACCTGGCTCTCGATCACCTGGCCGACGGTCTCCTCGACCACCGCCGCGCTCGCGCCGGGATAGCGCGCGGTCACGCTCACCTGCGGCGGCACGATGTCGGGATACTGGGCGACCGGGATGCGCGCGAGCGCCATCAGCCCGGCGATCGTGGTGACGATGGCGATGACGACAGCGAGCCGCGGCCGGTCGACGAAGACGGCGGAGATCATCGGCCCTCAGCTCCCGCGCGCCGGCCGCGGCGCCACGGGCGCGGCCTGCACGGGCTGGCCGGGGCGGACGCGCTGGAGCCCGTCGACGATCACAAGGTCGCCCTCGGCCAGCCCGTCCTCCACCGCGATCCGCCCGCCCTCAAGCGCCTGACCGGTCCTGAGCCGCCGGACCACCGCCCTGCCGTCCTCGACCACGAACACATAGGCGCCCTGCTGGTCGAGCAGCAGCGCCGCCTGCGGAACGACCACGCGCTGCTCCGGCTCCTCCCCCTCGACCGTCACCGCGACGAGCTGCCCGTCCACCAGTCGGCGGTCGGGATTGTCGATCCGCGCCCGCACCGTGATCGTGTCGGTCGCCTGCGCGACCGTCACATCGACGAAGTCGATCCGGCCGAGCTGATCGTAGAGCGAGCCGTCCTGGAAGCGGATGCGCACCCGCATCCGCGCGCGCTCATCCTGGCGGCCGGACTGCCGGAGGGTCAGGAACACGCGCTGGCTGACCGGGAAGGTGACGTACATCGGGTCCTGGCCGACCAGGAGCGCCAACGGCCCCGTGGCGGGACCGACCACGTTGCCGGGGCTGACCGCGGCGCGGCCGATCCGGCCCGCGACCGGCGCGCGGATCAGCGTGTAGTCGAGATTGATCTCGGCCTGGGTCAGCGCCGCCTGCGCCTCCAGCACGCGGGCCGCGGCCATGGCGGCCTCCGCCTTGCGCTGATCGCGCGTCGCCGGCGGGATGTCGCGCGTGCGCAGCAGATCCTCGGCGCGCGCGAGCTGGACATCGGCGTTCTGCTTCGCCGCCTCGGCCGAGGCGAGCGCCGCCTGTGCGGCCTCCACCGCCGCCCGGTAGGGCTCCCGCTCGATGATGAACAGCAGGTCGTCCTTCGCGACCTCCTGTCCCTCACGGAACGTGCGCTCCTGGAGGAAGCCGTTCACCCGCGCGACCAGGTTCACCCGGTCGATCGCCTCGATGCGGCCGGAGAAGCTCATCGAGGGGGTGATCGGCTCCTTGGCGACCCGCATCACGCCGACCGCCGGGGCAGGCGGTGGGGCGGATTGTCCGACTGCCGCGAGTGGCACCAGCGCGAGGGCAAGGGCCAGGCCCGGCACGGTCATGCGCACGACCTCTCTCCATCGGCAGCCCGACGCGGACCGGCACAGTAACCCGTTCGGCTCGCGCGATGCCACGATCGGCACGTGCGGACGGATGCCGGGGACATCGCCGCGTTCGCGGATTCCCCCTTGAGGCTTCGCGGCCGGACTTGCAGACTTGCCGCCTCGCCCCCGGCGGAGGCTTCGGCGTGATCCGATCAGGCCGACCGAGCAGAGAACCGACGCGACGGTCATGCGGCCGGGCGCATGGTCTGCGCCGGCCTCGGTCGGGCAACGACTGAAGCCTGCCGGCCGCCACTGAGGACAGTGCCATGGCTGACGAGGACGAGGTCCCCGAACTCGGCATCTCGACGGAGACCGTCTGCTGGGTGATCACGCGCGCCCGCGCTTTCGACGCCAAGGGTGCGGGCGACGGCGATGCGGATCCGGATGATGACGATCCCGAGGCGCATCTGCTCGAGGAGGAGGGCGACACGATCGCCGAGGAGCTGCGCGAGGCGATCGCCGAGATGAACGAGGACGAGCAGGCGGCGCTGATCGCGCTCGCCTGGATCGGCCGCGGCGAGTTCGACGTCTCGGAATGGGACGAGGCGGTGCGCACGGCGAAGGAGCGCAACCTGCGCAACGCCGACGACTACCTGGTCGGCATGCCGCTGCTTGCCGACTATCTCGAGGAGGGGCTCGCCGCCTTCGGGCTCGGCTGCGACTGATCGCGCGCGATGCGCCGATCGTGGTGCTGACCGGCGCGGGCATCTCGCGCGAGAGCGGACTCGCCACCTTCCGCGACGCCGACGGGATCTGGGCCAGGGTGCGGATCGAGGACGTCGCCACGCCGGAGGCCTTCGCGCGCGACCCCGGGCGCGTGCACGCCTTCTACAACGCCCGGCGCCGCCAGATCGCCGACCCCGCGGTGCAGCCCAATGCGGCGCATCACGCGCTCGCGCGGCTCGCGCGCGCCTGGCCCGGCGGCGTGACGGTGGTGACGCAGAACGTCGATGACCTGCACGACCGGGCCGGCACCCCCAACCTGATCCACATGCACGGCGAGCTCGCCAAGGCGCGGTGCGGTCGGTGCGGGGCCGTCACGCCCTGGCGCGACGACCTCTCGGTCGAGACCGCCTGTCCCTCCTGCGGACGCGCCGGCGCCATGCGCCCCCATGTGGTGTGGTTCGGCGAGATGCCGCTGGCGATGGAGGAGATCGCCGCCGCGCTGGACCGCTGCGGGCTGTTCGTCTCGATCGGCACCTCGGGGAGCGTCTATCCGGCCGCCGGCTTCGTCGCCGAGGTGCGCGGGCGCGCGCGCACGGTGGAGCTGAACCTCGAGCCGAGCGAAGGCAGCCGCCTGTTCGACGAGACGATCCACGGTCCCGCCACGCGCGTGGTGCCGGACTTCGTGAACCGGCTGCTGGGGCCGGACGGGCGCGGGTCATCGGGATAGGGGGTTTGGGGGAAAGGGCCTTTCGGCCCTTTCCCCCAACAAAAAAGTGGGGAACCACGCTGGTCCCCCCACACCCCCAGCAGCGATCAGCCTGCGGCCGCCGCCCGCGCCGCGGCCGCCCCCTGCACCTCGGCAAGGTGGTCGAAGCGATGCACGTAGCTGCCGAGACCCATGCTCATCGACCTGAGCTCGATGATCATGCCGTGCATCTCGGCGAGCGGAACCAGCGCCTGCACCTCGTCCCAGCCCGGCCAGCCCTCGCGCTCCGAATAGCCGAGGATCTGGCCGCGACGCTCCGAGAGCAGGCGCTGCGCCGCCGCCGTGAAGCCGTTCGGGACGAACACCGACACGTGGTGGATCGGCTCGAGCAGCACCGGCCCCGCCGCCGCCAGCCCCTCCTGCATCGCCATGCGCGTCGCGGTGGCGAACGCCATGTCGCTGCTGTCCACGGAGTGGAAACCGCCATCCACCAGCGTCACCGCGATGTCCACCACCGGATGGCCGAGCGGCCCCTTGCGCGTCGACTCCTCCGCCGCCTCGCCGACCGCGGGGATGAACCGCTTCGGCACCACGCCGCCGACGATCCTGTCGGTGAACAGGAACCCCTCGCCGCGCCCGCGCGGCTCGATCTCCAGCACCACGTCGGCGAACTGGCCGTGCCCGCCGGTCTGCCGCTTCAGCCGCGCATGCTGGCGCACCTTGCGGCGGATCGTCTCGCGATAGGGCGTGCGCGGCTTCGCCACCGACACCTTCACCCCGTGCGCGCGGCCGAGCCGCGCCACCGCTGCCTGCAGATGGATGTCGCCCTGGCCCTCGATCATGATCTGGCCCATCTCGGCGTCCTGGCGCACCGAGAGCGACGGATCCTCCTCCATCAGCTTGGCGAGCGCCGCCGTCAGCCGCACGTCGTCCTTGCGATCCTCGGTCGCCACCGCGAGCGCGTGCACCGGCGGCGGCGGCACGGGGAACGGAAGCTGCTTCGTGTCCTTGCCGGTCGAGATCGTCCGCCCCGTCGCCAGCCCCTCGAGCCGGCCGAGCGCGACCACATCGCCCTCCGCCGCCTCCGCCACCTTCTCGGCCTCGAGGCCGGGGAAGCGCGTGATGCCGCCGAGCCGCACCCCCTCGAGCGTGGTGCCGTCCTTCAGGGACCCGCGCCAGATGCGCGCATAGGAGAGCTTGCCGCCATGGCCGGTGTGCACGCTCTTGAAGATCTGCGCGACCGGTCCCTCCAGCGCCGGATCGAGCCCGCGCCGCGCCGCCGTCTCGGCCGCCTCCGGCGCGTCGTGGCGCAGCGCCTTCCACAGCCGCCGCACCCCGCCGCCGCGTTCGGCCGCACCCAGCAGCACCGCATCCACCGCGCCGGTGACGAGGTCGCGGTGCATCACGCGGTAGAGGTCGTCCGGCGTCGCCGCCGCCTCCTCGATCAGCTTCTCGAGCAGCGCGTCGTCGTGATCGGCGAGCGTCTCGGCAAGCGCGTTGCGCGCCTCGCGCTCGCCCTCGGCCACCGTCTCGGGCATGCGGATCAGCTCGGATGGCTCGCCGCGGCGGTAGCGATAGGCACGCTCGCTGACGAGGTCGACATAGCCGACGATCTCGTCGCCCTCGCGGATCGGCACCTGGCGCAGCACCAGCGGCCGGCGCGACTGCGCCTGCAGCGCCGCCATCGTCTCGCGCAGGCTGCCGTCGGCGATCGTGTCGATCTTGTTGACGAAGACCAGGCAGGGCACGCCCTGGTCCTCGAGCATCCGGAACACCGGGCCGAGCCCCAGCGCACGGGTGGGATCGGGCTCGCAGACCAGCACCGCCATGTCCGCGATCGCGACCGCCGAGGCCGCCTCGTAGGCGAACTCCACCGAGCCCGGGCAGTCCAGCAGGGCGAAGGGCTCGCCCATGAAGCTGCAATGGCCGACCCGCGTCTCGGTGCCCATGGTTCGGTCGCGCGCATCGGTCGGACGCTTGAGGGGCGAGCCTGCGGCGGCCAGCATCGCCTCGAACAGGATCGATTTCCCCGCCCCCTGCGGCCCGACCAGCGCGATCGCGCGCGGCCCGTGGCGACCGTTGCCGTTGGGGGCGGGGGGGGCTTTCTCTGGCATGTGCGACGTCTCCCCGGCCGCTTGTGCGCGCGGCCCGTTCCCGAGGTCCGGGGCGCCCGCCACCCCACCATGGGGCGGCGCGACCCCCCTCCCGGCCCCGACTCTAGCCGTCCTGAAGCGGAGCGCGACCGGAATCAGCGCGGCGGGGCAAGACGCTGCCAGGCGGCCACCGCGCCCGCCAGGGTGGCGTGGCCGATCTCGCAGGCGCCGAGCCGGTTCGCCCGCACCGGCTCGTTCGGCACCTGGTTGGCGATCCAGCGGTCGGCGAGGCGCGCGATCAGGGCGACGTCCCGGTCGGCGACCGCATCCATGTCGAGCGCGGCAAGCACCGCATGGGGCGGATCGGCGTTGGCGAGGGGCACGGCCGGGTTCATCCGCACCACCGGCCCGTCCTCCACCGGCTCGGCCGGGGTGGGCGGCAGGCGACCGCCCAGCATGATGTGCGCGTGCAGGGGCGCGCCGTTGGGCGGCTCCTTCAGGATCGCGCGCAGCAGGTAGCCCGCCTCCGCGCCGAGCCGCCTCAGCTTCAGCCCCATGTCCTCGGAGGGCGGGGCGAGCGGCTTCTGGCGTTCCGCCACCGTCGCCGTGCCGAGCGAGAGGAGTGCGATCTCGCCGGGCCGCCAGCCATAGGCGAGCGCCTCGACCGCGGCGACCGCGGCGGGGCAGTTCCAGCCGGCGATCGCGCCGTCCCAGTAGGTGCCGCCGCCGAAGCGCGCGGCGTCGTCGAAGTAGAGCACCGGCGCGTTCGAGCTCGCGTGGATCGCCTCGGCCAGGGACGCCGAGGGGCGGCGGGGCGGCGGTTCGAAGGCCGCCGCCGGCGCGTTGAGGTCCGAGCGGAACAGCGCGCCGCGCTGCGCCGGCACGTCGTAGGCGCAGAACAGGAGATGCGGCAGGCGTCGGCCGCGCCTGCCCGGCCGCGACCCGATCTCCGGCAGCGGGCGGTCCCACTCGCCGAGGACCGCGCGCAGCCCGGCGAGCTTGCCGGTCGCCGCGTAGCGCCCCGGCCAGATGCCGGGCGCGGCGAAGATGCTCTCGCGCCGCGCCCGATCGAGGAACAGCTCGAGGAGCTCCGCGAGCGTGAGGTCCATCAGCAGGCCCCCGAGCACCAGCGAACCGCCCGAATTGGCCGCGGCGAGGTCGAACGTCGCGAGCACGTCGTGGCCGCGCGCATCCAGACCATAGAGATTGATCAGCGCGCGCACCTCGATCAGCGCCCAGGCGCCGCCGCCGTCGAGGCTCAGGATGCGGTGTCGTTTCATCGCCGTTCGCCTCCCGGATGGGTGCGCGCGCCGATGCTGCGCCTGTGCCGAGCGGCGGCGCAACGGCCTTGACGTGCCGCCGGCCGCGCTGCACATCGCGCGCTTCCTTGCCCGGGGGAGGGTCGGATGGACGCGGTGGCGCGCGCGACCGCGATCGGCGCACTTGCGGTCGCGCTGTGGTCGACACTGGCGATCCTGACGGTGCTGGCGGGCGGGGTGCCGCCCTTGCAGCTCGTCGCGATGACCTTCGCGATCGCCGGCTCGGCCGGCATGGCGGTACGCGCGCTGCGCCGCGATCGCGCCGCGGCAGCCGTGCCCCGGGGTGCCTGGGCGCTCGGCGTTGCCGGGCTGTTCGGCTACCACGCCCTGTACTTCGCCGCCCTTGCGCTCGCGCCGGCGGTCGAGGCGAACCTGATCAACTATCTCTGGCCGCTGCTGATCGTCCTGTTCGCGGGGCTCCTGCCCGGGCAGCGCCTCGGGCCGCGGCATCTGCTCGGCGCAGCGTTCGGCCTCGGCGGCTGCGCGCTCGCGATCGGCGGCGGCGCCGGCTTCGATCCCGCCCATCTCGCGGGCTATGCCTGCGCGCTCGGCGCGGCGCTGACCTGGGCAGGCTACTCGGTGCTGAACCGCCGCTTCGGCGAGGTGCGCTCCGAGGCGGTGGCCGAGTTCTGCCTCGCGACCGCCGTGCTCGCTTCCCTCGTCCATCTTGCCTTCGAGACGACACGCTGGCCGGAGGGTACGGCGTGGTTCGCGGTGCTGGGGCTCGGGCTCGGTCCGGTCGGGCTCGCCTTCTTCGTCTGGGACCACGGCGTGAAGCACGGCGACCTGCGCCTGCTCGGCGTGCTCGCGTATTTCGCGCCGGTGCTCTCGACGCTCTGGCTCGTGCTCGCCGGACACGCTGGTGGCGGGCTTGCGTTGTGGGGCGGCTGCGGCCTGGTCGCCGCCGGCGCGCTGGTGGCGACAGGCCGCGCCGGGAAGCGCCGCTGAGGGCCGTCCTCCGCACATCGCGGACCTGGCCGGGACCGTGTCCACCGCCTCGGCGATCCCGGTGCGGCAGAGCGGAGCGATGCCAGGACTGCGCCAGGAGCAGTGGTCGCGGCATCACGCCCTCCGCATAGTCGTTGTTTATGGAGAACAGTCCCGCTCCCGCGCGCCCGATATCCGGTCCCGCCGGCTTCGCCGCCGTCCCGCTGCGCGCTGCGCTGGGCCTGGTCGCCCTGGTGGTCATCTGGGGCCTCTCGATCCCGCTGACGAAGCTTGCCCTGGCCGAGACCGGCCCGCTTACCCTGACGGCACTGCGCTACGTGACGGCGGTGCCGTGCTTCGCCCTGGTGTTCGTCGGCCGGCGGAGTCCGTCGGCGGGCGCGCTGGTGCGCATGGCGGGCCTCGGGGCGCTCGGGATCGGCATCGGCCAGGTGTCCCAGGCGCTTGGCGTGCAGCGCGCCAACGCCTCCGTCGCGACCATCATCTCGGCGCTGATCCCGCTGCTGGTGGTGGTGTTTGCGGCGCTGCGCCTGCGCCAGCCCGTCCGTCCCGTGCACGTGCTGGGCCTGCTCCTGGCCATCGTCGGTGTGGCGCTGGTTGCGAGCGGCGGCCCGGAGGCAACGCCGGGCGTGGGCCTCGTGGGCGAGGCCCTGGTGCTCGCCTCCGCCGTCACCATCGCGCTCTCCTACGTGATGCTGGCCGAGCTGGCGGCGGCTCATGGCGCGGCCGTCGTCTCGGCCTGGAGTTCGCTGGCCGGGGCGCTTCTCCTTCTGCCACCCGCCGCCTGGGAACTGTCCGCGGCGCCGCGCTGGCCGGGCCCGGTCGGGATCGCCGTCGTGGTCTATCTCGGCGCGCTCGTGAGCGCTGCCGGACTGTGGATCTGGCTCTATCTGCTGCGCGTCCTGCCGGCGCGGATCGCCGCCGGCTCGCAGTACTTCCAGCCGCTGGTGGGGATCGGTGCCTCTGCGCTGCTGTTCGGCGACACGCTGGGCATGGCGTTCGTGATCGGCTCCGCCCTGGTGCTGGGCGGGGTGGTCATGACGACGCTGCCGACCAGGCGCTGATGCCGGACAGATGGCAGAACGTTCCGATCCGGTTCGGAGATCGGCCCTCAGAAGCGCAGGTCGCTGACCGGAAGCTCCACGCGCAGCACCGCCTGCTGGCCGAACCGCTCGGCCCAGGCGGCGGCGACCGCCTCGACCGGGCCGCGCTCGCCCGCCGGGTGCAGCACGATCAGCACCAGGGTCGGTTCGGTGATCGTCCGCCCCGTCGCCGTGTCGCGCCAGCCGCCGGTGGCGGCGATCAGCGTGAATCCCGCCGGCAGGTGCCGTGCGACCGTGTCGGCGACGAAGGTCTCGACCGCGCGCTCATCCACCACCCCGCCCGTCGGGATCGCGCGGCCGAGATAGAGCATCGTCTGCACGTGCGAGGGTGGCGTCGCACAGGCGGCGAGCAGGGCCGCGACCGCCAGCGCCCTCACCGCGGCACCGGGCGCCAATCGGCAGGCGCGAGCTCGAAACCCTCGAAACGGAACGCCGGAGTGACCGTGCAGCCCACCAGCGTCCAGCGCCCCAGGCTGGCTGCGGTCTGCCACCAGTGCGCGGGAACGATCCGTTGCGGCAACTGCCCCGCGCCGAGATCGGGCCCCAGCCACATCGCCTCGGCGTCGTGGCCGTCCGGCGAGACCGTCAGCACCAGGGGCGCACCGGCGTGCCAGTGCCAGAGCTCGGCCGCGTCCACGCGATGCCAGTGCGACACCTCCTCGCCCTTCAGCAGGAACAGGATGGCGGTCCCGGCACCGCGCGACCCGTCCGCCGGCCGGTCGCGCCAGGTCTCGCGGTACCAGCCGCCCTCCGGGTGCGGCGCAAGCCCGAGCGCCGCGATCACCGCATCCGGATCGCTGCGGGGATCGCGCAGGTCCATCAGGGATGCTTCGGCGCCACCGGCATGGTCTCGACGAAGGCGCGGTGCTTCGCCGCGCTCTCGAACCAGACCGCGAGCTTCGGATGCGTCTCGCGCCACGGCTCGTGCCCGAAACGGAAGTCGAGATAGCCGAGCGCGCAGCCGACCGTGATCGAGCCGATCGTGAACGGGCCCATGAGGCTGTCCGACTCGCGCTCCAGGAGGTCGAGCGTGCGTGCGATCGCGTCGCGCATCCGCGCCATCGCCGCCGAGCGGGCGGGCTCGTCGGGCCGCAGGCTCTCGCCGCGCCGCGCCACCGCCGCCTCCATCACGCCGTGGCCGAGCGCGTGCAGTCTGAGCGCCGCTAGGCGCGCGCCGCGTTCCGTCGGATAGAGCGGCGGCGCAGGGCCGATGCCGTCGAGGTATTCGCAGATCAGCGGACTGTCCATGTAGGCGATCCCGTCCGCGCCGATCAGCGTCGGGATCTTGCCGAGCGGATTGACCGCCAGGAGGTCGGGCGGGGAGGCATGCACATCGCACCAGACGGTCTCGATCCGGTCGTCGATGCCGCGCGCGATCGCGCATGCCATCACCTTGCGCACGAAGGGGCTGGCCGGCGAGTAGAACAGCTTCACGCGCGGCGTCCTTTCAGCGGAAGGAATCCTTGGCTGCGCGCAGGCGGGCGAACTCTGCCGCATCGCGCGCGCGCAGGAACGGGTTGGCCGCCTTCTCCGCGCCAAGAGTGACGGGAAGAGTGGGGCGACCGGCGGCGCGCTGGGCATCCGCCTCGGCCGCCCGCGCCCGCAGCGCCGCATTCGCCGGCTCCACCGTCAGCGCGAAGCGCGCATTCGACTGGGTGTACTCGTGGCCGCACAGCACCAGCGTCGCGTCGGGCAGGGCGGCGAGCCTGCGCAGCGAGGCGAACATCTCCTCGGGCGTGCCCTCGAGCAGACGCCCGCAGCCGAGCGAAAACAGCGTGTCGCCGCAGGCGAGCGCCTGCGCCTCCGCGAAGTGGTAGGCGATGTGTCCCCGCGTGTGTCCCGGCGTGTCGATCACGGTGGCGACGCACTCGCCGACCGCCACCGTCTCGCCCGGCGCGAGCGCGCGATCGAGGGCGGGCAGCCGGTGCGCATCCGCGGCCGCGCCGACCACGGCCGCGCCATGCGCCGCCTTCAGCGCCGCCACCCCGCCGACATGGTCGCCGTGGTGGTGCGTCAGCAGGATCAGCGCGGGCTGCCAGCCGCGCGCGGCGAGCGCGGCCTCGACTGGCGCCGCCTCGCCGGGATCGACCACGGCCACCGCGCCGGTCGCCTGGTCGCGCAGCAGCCAGGCATAATTGTCTGCCAGGACGGCGACGGGAACGATCTCGAGGCTGGCCATGGCGTGTTCCTAGCATCGGCGCCGGCCCGCTCCAACCGCGGCGCGCTGGGAACCACCACCGCACGTGCTATGAGGGCGCCATGGCGGAGGATGCCGATGCGCTCGTCCGGTTCTACGCCTCGCCCCACGGCCGCGTGGTGACCGCCGCCCTGCGGGCGCGGCTCTGCGCACTCTGGCCGATCGCGCCGCAGGCACGCACGCTGGGACTGGGCTTCGCGCTGCCCTATCTGCGCCTCTGGCGCACCGACGGGCGCGACCGCACGGTCGCCTGCCTGCCGGCGCAGATCGGCCCCGCGCGCTGGCCGCGCCACCGCCCGAACCTCACCTGCGTGGCGGAGGAGGAACGGCTGCCGTTCCCGGATCTCCATTTCGATCGCGTCCTGATGGTGCACGCGCTCGAGCATGCGGACAACGCGCGGCGCCTGCTGCGCGAGGCCTGGCGCGTGCTGAAGGACGACGGGCGGCTCCTGGTCGTCGTGCCGAACCGTACCGGCTGGTGGGCCTATGCCGAGCGCACCCCGTTCGGCCATGGCCGGCCGTTCTCGGCCGACCAGCTCGCACGCCTGCTCGAGGCGACGCTGTTCCGAGCGCTGCGCCGCGACGGCGCGCTCTACCTGCCGCCCTTCGCCTGGCGGCCGCTGCTCCGCACCGCGGGCGCCTGGGAACGGATCGGCCGGCGCTTCGGCCCGCGCCTCGCGGGCGTGGTGATCCTCGAGGCGGCGAAGGACATGTACGCGGCGATCCCTGCCGGCGAGGCCGCGCCCGCGCGCCGGCGCGTCGTCGGCGCGATCGACCGCGCCTGACCCCGCGACAGGAGCGACCGGGATCGTGCAAGGGCGGTTCCGGCCGCCTCGCCGTCCTGCCATGCTGGCCGTGCCATGACGCGCCGCGCCCGCACGCCACCCCGCCCGACCGAGGCGTCGCTGCACGAGGCCGCGCTCGCGCACCTCGCGCGCTTCGCGACAACGCGCGCGGGGCTCCTGCGCGTGCTGGAGCGGCGC